>LNEG01000108.1 GCA_001464865.1 Burkholderiales bacterium Ga0074133 | reverse complement strand
GGCGCTCCGCACTCCAGCAAGACCATAAAGGCAGCGGTCCAGCACGAGATGGATCTGCCGCAAATTCCCCCCGGTGGCACGGTAAACCATGTCCACTGCCGCAGGCTCGATGGACAAACGGCCCTCGGCGCCAGCGGCATTTACACGAAAATCAAAATAGCGGGCGACTTCGTCGCTGCGCAGTCCGTTGAGCCTTGCATGCTTGACGATCCGGCTCTTGAGCTGGCGCAGCTCGGGAGCTGCAAGCGTCTGCTCCAGCTCCGGCTGGCCCACCAGCAGTATCTGGAGCAGCTTTTCCTGTCCCGTTTCCAGATTGCACAGCAGTCTCACAAGCTCCAGCGACTGCACCGTCAGGTTCTGCGCATCGTCGATGACCAGCAGGTTGGTTTCGCCCGCCTGATGGCGGGCAATCAGAAATTCTGTGAGTCTGGCAATTCCCTGCTCCAGCGTTTCACCAGGGGTGAGGCCAAAGTCTTCCTGGATGGCGGACAGCAGTGCCGTGTCTTGCAGGAACGTATTCAGGATCAGGGCTGAGTTGCATTTTTTGCCCTCCAGGGTGTCGAGCAAGCGCCGCACCATGGTGCTCTTGCCCAGCCCGACCTCTCCAGTGAGCAGCACGAAGCCCTTGTGTGCCTGGATGCAGTGGGCAACCTCGGCAAAATCCTCCTCCAGCCTGGGCGTGAAGAAATAGGACCCTGCGTCAGGTGTCGGCGGAAACGGATTCCGCGACAGTCCGAGGCTGGCGTACACGGAGCTGGTTGTCATTGACGTGCGGATGGAGTGAACTGAGCCAGCGCAGCGCGCAATGCCGCCGAGTCGGGCTGCAGGCGCGCAGCGGCGTCGAGCGTTGCACGGGCGTCTTCGGTTTTGTTCTGGCGCGACTGGATGCTGGCGAGGTTGATGGCGGCCTCTTCATCTCCGGGCATGCGGTCCAGGATGGCGCGGTACAGATCGACCGCCGAGGCGTCGCGGCCCGCGCGCAGGTCAAACCAGGCCTGCGCCCGCATCAGCCCCAGCGAACCTGCAGGGAGGCGGGCTTTCAACAGCGCCAGCTCCTGCTCTGCATCGGCGGTGCGTGATTCCTTCATGGCTGCCACGAACCGGGCAAACCGCAGTTCAATGGGCGCTTCGTCCACCGCTGGCGCAGCGGGCGCAGACATGGTCGCTGGCGCGGTATCGCGCACGGCTGGCCGGGGGGGCCGCGGCTGGCGGGGCGCAGCCTGCGCGGGCGTTGCCTGGGCAATGCCCTGCGCTGACGGCGCGGCCGGCACGGACGTGTCCTTTGGCATCGGCACGGTGGAAGCAGGCTTTCCGGTCGCGAGGCCGGTTGTGGCGGGACTGGCCGAAGCGTCTGGCGCCGGCGTTCCGGTAGCCGCTGCCACCGGTGTGAGGTCCGTTGAAACCGCAGATGCTGCCGCAGGTTCCGGCAGCTTTGTGGGCTCTGCCGCAGGCGGAGCATTGCGCTGCGGGACCACCGACACCGCACGGGGATCGGAACGCTGAGACTGGCTGGTCCAGACCATCCAGCCGAGCCAGGCAGCAGCGACAACCGCTACAAACGCAAGGACGGCATCCAGCCATGCCGGGCGGCTCCGCGGAGCGGCAGCAGGGGCTGGCGGAAGTACGCGCCGGGGCTCCCGCGGCTCGTCCATGGACTTGAGGGCATCGTGGATAAGACTCATAGCACGCGCACCCGCAAGACGATCACCAGTTCACGGCTGCCGTGAACCTTGTTCTCGTTGCCGAACAGCTTGCCCAGCAGCGGAACGTCAGACACACCGGGCGCCCCGCGGTCGTTGTTGGACGTGCGCTGGTCGATCAGTCCACCGACCACCACCACGTCGCCATCGCCCACGTTCAGCGTCGTGGTCAGGCCCTTGTAGCTCACCTTGGGAAGCGACACCAGGTTGCTGCCACCCACGGCCACCAGTTGCAGGCTGGCGGGGTCCACCTCGCTTTGCATCGGATTGATCAGCAGTTCGATGCGGCCGTCATCGCGCACCATGGGAAGCACGCCGACCATCACGCCCGAGAACACGGTGTCGGTCTGGACGCTTGACGACGTGGTGGTGGCGCCGCCACCGGGTGCGGTCTGCGTGGATGCCGACTGCGAAACGTAGCGCGAGCTGCTGCCTACCGACAGCAGCGCCGGGGTGCCGTTTCTGACCTGTACATTGGGATTGGACAGCACCTTGAGGCTGCCGAAAGACCTCAACGCGTTGATCACGATGCCATAGTTGCTGCCCTGGTAGGAGACGCCCAACGCCGGACCGGCAACACTGCCGATGAGGGATGCAGGAATCGAGATCGCCCGGTCGAGGTACCCCGTGGCTGCATTGGGAAGCGTTGCCGTGCTGCCGGCCAGCTGCATGGGCGACGAACCAAATCCGGCTGCAAGCCGGCTTCGCAGCGTCGTCCAGTCGACACCGAACTCGAAGTTGTCGGACAGTTGGACGTCGATGAGCTGCGCCTCCACATAGACCTGCTTGCCCAGCACCTTGTGCACCATGGCAAGCATCTTCTCGACAGCGCGCATCTTGGAGGGGCGCGCCTTCACATACAGCGTCCCGGTCATCTTGTTCAGCGTGAAGCCGGAGTCCTCACCCATCGTCGCCGCCAGCGGAGCGACGGTGCGCGGGGCCGCAGGATTGACCGCTGCGCCAAGCATCCAGGCCGATGTCGGTGGCACCGAAGCAGCTGTGGCCACGGCCTGCTGCTGTTGCTGTGCAGCGCGGTCATGCGCGGCGTCGCCCAGCACCGATTTCAGTGCGGTCTCGATCTCCAGATACGGATCGTTGTTGGTGCCGCCAGCGCCCGACATCGTGAGACTGCCCTGCTGGGCGCCCGAGCCGCTGCCGCCGCCGCTGCCGCTGCCCCCGCCATTGTTCGAGCCGAACACATTCCCGCCAGAACCCATCTGCAGGCTGGTCTTGGTGTTCAGGAAGTTCAGGCTGAAGAACTTCTCCTCCGTCAGATTCACCCGCAGGGTGTTGCCCCTGAACTCGCCAGCCACGTCATAGGTCCGCAGAACTTCATTGAAGCCCTCGCGAAGCGTGACCTGACGCAGGTGCATGTCGGCCAGCTGGCCGCCCTTGAGCACCGCCGGATCGACGATGAGGTTGAGGTTCCCGGCGTCGGCGAACGCGCTCAGGATCTGGCTGATGCTTGCCTTGGACATGGCCACATTGATCAGCTTGCCCTCCAGCGGGTCAAACACCGGCGTCATGGGCGCGATCACAGGGGCTGCAGCCGGCTTGTTCAGATCGGACAGCAAAGCCTGCTGGTGGGCCAGCAACCGCTGCGATTCCTGCACGACCGCTTCGCGCATCCGGTCGGCCGCAACGGTGTCGGGCGCCGGCAGGCTGGCCGCGCTGCGTGGCGGCTGGTTGGCACATCCACCCAGCACCAGGGCGGCACACAGCAGGGCCAAGGGCTTGAAAAACGGCGGATTATTCATATCGGATGTCCTCGGCGCTGCTCGCGTGATTCGTTAATGGATGAAAACTGGAAACCGGATGGCGGCGTGGCCTCGGGTGCATGCCACCCGCCCGGGGGCACCGCATGCCTCACTACGGCACACTCCGGACCGGCCCTGGCGGGGTGCCGGGCACGCCCGCCTTGAACTCCTGCGTGTTGACGCTGGCCAGCGAGCCGTCCGGCCAGCGCAGCGTTCCCACACGCAGCTCCGATGTGGGCAGCGTCAGCTTCTGGCGACCCAGCCGCTCCGTCACCAGCACCTCGTTGGGCTGCACCTTGGCAATGCGTCCGCCTTCGGTCAACCGCGTTCCCTGGCGTGCCAGGCGCTCATCCACCACGACCGATTGACGGTCCGTTGCCAGATCGTCCAGATGGAGCGATAACGAGCGACTGGGCATCTGCACGCTGCCAACGATCTCCCGACCGGGAGCGGGCAAGGCGATCAGGCTGAGCGGATCAACCCCCGGGCTGGCGGCCTTCGCCTGGATGCGCGCCATCGCGTCGAATGCGTCCATCACCCGCGCCTGGTCGGTGCGCAGGGCCACGGGCAGCGGCGCGAGCTCGGTCATCATCGGGCGCACCGCAGGAGTCCGGGCCTGCGCCAGTTCCACCACGCCATAGAGCGCCCAGCCAAGCAAGGCAACGGCCACCACATTCAGGATCAACGCCGCGTACTTCATGGCTTCACGCTCCGGGAGGGGCCGGCTGTGGCGACCAGTTCATAAGAAAACGCACCGGGCCCGGTATCCGCGGGGTCCAGCGCCCTGAGCGACCAGCCGGCCGCCATCATCTGGCCGACCCATCGCGTCACAGAGGCCGATGCCCCCTGCGCGACGACGCCATCCACCCGGAACGCCTTTGAGCGCGCCTGCTGGCTGGTTTCGAGCCGCACGCGCTGGATCTGGATGTCCTTGCTGGCAGATGCCTTGAGCACTGCCATGAAGGCCATGGGGTCGTAGCGCGAGCCTTCGTCCAGCAAGCGGGAAAAATCGGCCACCGGCAGGAGCTTTTGGGGTGCCTCGACAGAAACGACCGTCTGGATGCGATCCTGGAGGGCCGCCAGTTCCGTGCGTTGCGCCTGACCTTCTTCACGCTGGCGATCGGCCAGCTGGCCCAGCAAAACGCCCAGTGTCAGCAGCGCGACACCAGCCAGCGCAGTCACCACCGTAATCGGTGCAACCCACCGCTCGGCCCGCCACGCAACGCGTTGCACCAGCGGGTTCAGGGCATGCCGCCCCGCCGCCTGCCAGGCCAGCATGGGTAGCGCTGTTTCGATGCGCTCGCTGCCCTGGACGAGGTCCACGGATGGCAGCTGTTGCGGCCTGCCAGTGAGCACACCGTGCATGGCCGAGCGACAGATCTCGCTGTCGCCAGGCTGGGTGCTCCACAGAGTGCACCATTGCACCGCCTCGGGACCCATCCGGGCGAGCAACGCACTCTGGTTGCCTGCCAGCACCTGCGCGGCACTTGCCATCGCAGCCGGTCCCGATCCCAGCGCCTGGGTGGAGCTGAATGACATGCCCTCTTCGGTCTGGAAAAAACCCATCAGGCGGCGCTGCGAAAGGATGATCCGCGCATGACCGGCGTCCACCCCGTGGCACAACAGCCCGGCAGCCGTCAGCACCAGGCAATGGTCGCCCTGCTCCTGCGCCCACTGGCTGCAGCGCTGCCAGAACTCGAGCGAAATGGCAGAAAAAAACGCCTGGAATCCCCCCGGAAGCTTGATCAGCCGGTGAATCACGATGTGCGCGGCACCTTCGACGAGACCCTGGGTGCGCACACGCTTTTCGATCAGGGCCGTGGCGTATTCGGACTTGCCCTCGAAACGCCACACGTCGGAAAAGACGTCGTCAAGGTCAAGCACCACCAGGGCACTGTGGGTCAGGCGGGGCCAGGCAGGGACGTCTGCCGCCTGCTGGCCGGTGCACTGCGTCCAGCCCGCATGGGCGACGCGGTAGATCACTTCCCCGCTCATGGAACGCTCCTGGCGGACGGGGCCGAAGCCGTCGTCTGGAAATACAGTGTGCCGCTGACGCTCAGCGTCAGACCCTTGTCTCCGGGCTGTGGTGAGTGGAACAGGCCGGTATCGGTGGACACGGTGGCAATGTCAAACACATCCGCCACAAAGACCGATCCAGCTCCTCCGCGTCCGAGTTCGCCCAGAAACTGCGATGCCTCGACGCGTGAAACCGGACCGAGGGGGCGGCGCAGGCGCCGCTCGCCCCAGCGGGCCGGATCGAAACCCAAACGGTCTACCTGCACGGAAACATCCTTGATCGAACGCACAAGCCGCTCACGCTGCTCCACTTCGGGCATCATGCGGCGGGCGCCGTCCAGGCTTTGCTGCAACTGCGCGAACTGCTGGCGCTCCAGTGCAAGTTGGCGGATCCCGCTTTGCGCCAGCCAGGCTCCGGCACCCAGCAGAGCCGTGGCCAGCGCGAGAGAAGCGAGCTTGAGCGTACGTGCGCCGTTCAATTACTGCTCCATCGTCCAGTGGGCCGTGAGCAGGATCACACGGTCTTCGTCCAGGGTACGACCCGTCGCTGTGCCACCGGCAGTGCCGCTGGTGTTGGTCACACTCTGGCGGGCGTCGTTGCCCGTCATCGCGCTGTTGGCGGCGGTGGTGGCAATGTTCACGCCTTCGGTGTTATTGGCTTCCCACTGGTTGCCAGGCGCGTTGGCTTCGCCTGCAGAACTGCTGTGTGCCGGACGACCCTGGATGCGGAAGCGGCCTTCGCGGGAGTCGGGCTTGCCATCGATCACCTGGTCCATGAATCGGGCCAGATCCGGCGTCAGGCCGCGGACCACCATCACGTTGCCAGCACCGCTGGCAGTACCCGAGGTGTTCCACTGAAAGCACACCTGCAGTTCGGCCGCGTTCCCGTTGGAGTCCACGTAGAGGAAACGGTCTTCGTGGCCTTCACCGCGGCCCGGAGGCATGCGCACGCCCGCACGGGTCATCAGCGTCCGCAGGTTCTGGGTGGCCAGAGAGGCATCCCCCAGGCCTACGGTGTTGGGCGCGTAGCCCTGGCCCGCACAGATCTTCAGGCCACGGTTGGCGAAGTTCTCGGGGATACCCGCGACCGCCATGGATCCAGCACGGGTGCAGGCGCTGGTACCGGCAGGAATCTCTGTTTCGGAGCCGTTGACCATGTACGTTGGCGCCTGCTGGCAGTCGCCAATCACGCCGCCAGTGCGCTGGTAGTACTGGTCATAAGCCATTTTCCACTGGTAGGCAAACTTGTTGACCGCCTTCTGGTACTCGGCATTGCGCTGCACGTCCTTGGCAATGGCCACGGCACCGATGATGAGGCCGATGACCGCCAGCACGATGGCCAGTTCTACGAGGGTGAAACCTTGCTGTACCTTGCGGCCCAGCCTGCGAAACGATTGCATTTTTTTCATCGAATTCTCCGACGAGGGGTAATGGGGTGTCTGTGATGGAAGAGGAACGGAAGCAGCCTGCAGCGCCGCTTCACTGGTTCATGCGGTAGATGGCCGTGACGATGGCGACCTGGTCCTCATCGAAGCTGCGGTTGTTGGTGGTCCCGATCTGGTCGCGGTTGCTCACCGTCCACTCGAGCCCGGGCCCGTTGACGGGTGCAGCGGCACCGCCTGCCGCAGCCTGGTTGTTGAGGATTCCCTGCATGCGGAACCGACCTTCGCGGGCGTCGGGCTTGCCATCGATCATCTGGTCGAGCGAACGTGCCAGGTCAGGGGTGAGACCGGTGATGACCATCACGTTGCCCGCGCCTTCGCCGATCGCATCGGCCGCGGAACCGTTCGCCAGTGGCACGTTCCACTGGAAGCAGACCTGAACCTCCTGCGGGTTGCCATTGCTGTCCAGGTAGACATAGCGATCCTCCAGTCCCTCGGCGCGGCCGGGCGGCATGCGCACACCCACCCGCGTCATGAGAACGCGAAGGTCTGGATCTGTCCCCGCGGTGAAACCGCGGGCCATGCCCTGGCCCGCCGCAGCACGGCAGATCGCGTTCGGCGGCGTCACCGCCGTCATGTTGCGGCCTGAACGGGCTCCGCCGCCGGCGAGGTAACGTTCCCCGTTGACCATGTTCTGGGGAGCCGTCTGGTTGTCACCCAGAACCACGCCGGTGCGCTGGTAGTACTGGTTGTATGCCTGCTCCCACTGGTCGATGAACTTGTTCTTGACCTTGGTGTACTCGGCGTTGCGCTGTACATCCTTGCCAATGGCCACCGCACCGATGATGAGACCGATGACGGCGAGCACAACGGCCAGTTCGACCAGTGTGAAACCTTTTTGACGGACCGCTGACCGGCGATCCGCGTTGCGAGTAATTGACTGCTTCATGGTGGTGTTTCCCTGGCGCGGCATCACTGGTTCATCTTGTAAATGGCGGTCAGCGTGATGACCTGTTCCTCATCGCGGGTGTTGCCGGCATCGGTGGCACCGGTGGCTGCGGCGGGCGTTGCACCGCGGCCAAACGTGTTGTTGGCAGACCATTCCACACCCGGCGCGTTGTTGGTCGCGTTGTCAATGCCTCGGAGACGGAACCGCCCCTCCCGTGCATCGGGTTTCCCGTCGATCATCTGGTCGAGCATGCGGGCCAGGTCTGGCGTCAGCCCGGTGATCACCATCACGTTCCCGGCACCCTCGGGGGTGGTGGGGCGGTTCCACTGGAAGCAGACCTGCATTTCCTGCGGAGCGCCATTGGTGTCGGTGTAGACGTAGAGGTCTTCCTGCCCCTCGGCGCGGCCAGGCGGCATGCGTACACCGACGCGGGTCATCACGTTGCGCAACTCGTTGAGCGTCGCGTTCGCGCGCATGGTTCCAGCCTCCGGGTCACGCTGGCATATGGGAGCCGGCTCAGCTCCGACAGCCACCAGGGCGGCCATGTCGCCCCCGGATGTGGGGGCACCGGCCGCGGCGACATAGGCCGCGCCATTGACCATGATGCGCGGCGCTGTCTGGCTGTCTCCCACCACCACACCCGTCCGCTGGTAGTGCTGGTTGTAGGCCTGCTCCCACTGGTCAATGAACTTGTTCTTGATCTTTGTGTACTCGGCGTTGCGCTGCACGTCCTTGCCGATGGCTACCGCGCCGATGATGAGCCCGATCACGGCAAGCACGACAGCGAGTTCCACCAAGGTGAAACCACCCTGCGCAACACGCGGTCCGCAGGTGCGGTGCCGGGCCCGCGACGACAGGATGGGAAAGAAAAATCGCATGATTTCCTCAGTGAATAAGTAGGGCGCTGGTGCTCATAACGTGAGCGAATGTAAACAACTGCAAGCGAAAGTCAACAAATAAATGGCGATTCGCATGCGACTAGTACAAATGGCGTATGAGCGCTCCGAAACCTGAATTCAGTGGTAGGCGGCCCCGTTCCAAGGCCCCCATTTCAGTCACCCACAAGCCCCTCCTGCGCCCATCGGCACTGCATACTCGACCGCCCTGCAATGCCCGGAGCGCCGTGCCCCGGCCAGCGCACGACAACAGCAGATCAACTGACGACGGGAGGAAATTCCATGCAATCCAGTACACGCCTGCGGGCGCTTGCAGCAGGTGTCTTGGTGGCGGCAACACCCGCCATGGCGCAGACGGGAGCACCGGTAGCGCAGGTGCCGCCGGCGAAGGCATCGCCCGCCAGGGCCGCAGCAACCACGCCATCGCCCACCCCTGCCTTCAGCGGGCCGCGCGAGAAGCTGGTGGTGGCAATGCCCAAGACCTACGCGAAAAGCGAAACCATGCTGTTGTGGGGCGACTACTTCAACCACCTGGCACGCTGCGGGAACATCGACCTGCAGAATGCGCAGGGCGAATCGCTGGAGCGCAGCACCAACATCGACACCTTGAGCGAGAAGGACCTGATCGACGGCGTGGCCAGTGGCCGAGTGCAGCTGGCGCAGGTCAACCCGGGACTGGTGCCGCAACTGGTGGCGCTGGGACAGCCCGCACCCTTTGCAGTGCCCGGCAACAAGGCCAGCGGCCAGCGCAACTCGTACAAGCTGATCCTCATCGCCCGCGTGGACAGCCCCTTCACCAAGCCGCAGGACCTGGTGGGCAAGAAGATCGCGCACACCACGCCCACCTCCAATTCCGGAAACCTGGCACCGCGTGCACTGTTCCCCGCACTGGGGCTGGTACCCGACCAGAACTATGAAGTGGTGTTCTCCAACGGCCACGAGCGGTCGGTCACGGGCGTGATGCATGGCTTCTACCCTGCGGCAGCGGTGGCCAGCGACCTGTACCAGCGCATGGTCGTCAAGGGAGACGTGAAGGGCTCCAGCATTCGCACGCTGTGGGAAAGCCCGCCCTTCATGACCGAGACATGGACCATGGGCAAGGACGTATCGCCCGAGCTGCAAAACCGCGTGAAGAAGTGCTCTTACAGCTATGCGTTCTCGCCCAAGCTGCGCCAGCTGCTGCCAGGCAACGACACCTTCCTGCCCATCAGTTTCGAGCGCGATTTCGCCACCGTGATGGAAGTCTTCAACAAGACGCAAAAGGCGCAGGCGCCCAAGCCCGGCTGAGCAACGGTGGGCCGGTGGACCAGCGGCAGCGGCGCTTGGCCCCGCGCGCCGACACCGCCTGACAGCCACCGCCTACACCGCCGGGGCCGGGTGGTTTCTACAGTGCAGACACCCGCTCCAGATGCAGTCCGCGCCTGGCGGCCGCCGGAGACGCACCGCCATGCCTGCAGCACAAGCCACCCCGCCCCGCCGTTCAGCCTGGGCCATCGCAGCGGGCGGTGCCCTTCTCGTGGGCCTGGCAGGGCTGGCCGCGTGTTCGACCCCGCGCGTACCGGATGGCATTCAGGCCGTGACGGGCTTTGACGTCAATCGCTACGCCGGCCACTGGCACGAAGTGGCGCGCATCGACCATTCCTTTGAACGCGGGCTGACCCGCACCAGCGCGACCTATTCGCGCAATGACGACGGAACCATCCAGGTCGTGAACAGGGGCTACGACCCCCGGCGCAAGGCATGGAAGCAAGCCGAGGGCACCGCCCGGTTTGTGGGCGACCCGGAACGCGCTGCGCTCAAGGTGTCCTTCTTCGGGCCTTTCTACGGCGGCTACAACGTGGTGGCACTGGACGAGAACTACCAGTGGGCGATGGTGGTGGGCTCCAGCCTTGACTATGTGTGGATCCTGTCGCGCACGCCATCTTTGCCTGCCGATGTGCGTGAGCACCTGCTGGAGCGTGCGACCGAGATGGGAGTGGACGTGACCCGCATCCTCTGGGTGCCGGCCGCCGGGGAGCAGCTGGCAGTGCACCCAGCGCAACGCTGACGGAAGGCTCGGCCAGCGGATGTACTGGCTTGCAGGGCGGGCAACATTACGGCAGGCACACGAAAAATGCTATACAAAATATAGCAACCAAGGCAGATAACTCCAGGACTGCATGCCTATTTCATCCAAAAATCAGCTCTCAACGCCTGCAGCGGCCACCAGCCGTTGCGTGTAAGGGTGGCTCGGCGCATCCAGTATCTGCGCCACTGTGCCGTTCTCCACGATCATGCCGTCCTTCATCACGACCACGTCGTGCGCCATGGCACGGATGACCTGAACGTCATGGGTGATGAGCAGGTAGCTCAGGCCCTTTTCCTTTTGCAGGCGTTGCAGCAGGCTCAGCACCTGCTGCTGAATGGTCACATCCAGTGCGCTGGTGGGCTCGTCGAGCACCAGCACCTGCGGCTGCACGATGAGCGCGCGCGCAATGGCCAGGCGTTGCCGCTGACCGCCCGAGAATTCGTGCGGATAGCGCTCCAGCAGACGCGGGTACTGCGCTTCGGCCAGCCCCACCTCATCCAGCGCAGCCTCCACCCGCGCGCGGCGCTGGGCTACGCCCAGGGCCGGTTCGTGGACCTTCAGCCCTTCGCCCACGATCTCCTCGACCGTCAGGCGCGGCGAGAGCGAGGAAAACGGGTCCTGGAACACCACCTGCACCCGGCGGCGCAGTTGCTGATTGGCCGGGGTGTTGCGCGTGGCCGGCTGCTGCCAGGCACTGCCGCCCACCTCAAGATCCCCCGAATACGGCAGCAGCCCCAGGATGGCCTGCGCCAGCGTGGACTTGCCCGAGCCGGACTCGCCCACCACCCCCAGCGTCTGTCCGGGCAGCAGTTGCAGCGTGGCCGCCTGCACGGCCACAAATTCGCCCTTCTTGAACCAGCCCTTGATGCCGGGCAGCGGCGTGGGGTACACCACCCGCACGTTCTGCGTGCGCACCACGGGCGGGGTGCCTGCGGGCGGGTCGGCCTCGGCCACATCGCGGCGGGGCTGACTGGCGATCAGGCGGCGCGTGTACGTGTGCTGTGGCGCGCCAAACACGTCGGCTACGGGGCCCTGCTCCACCAGCACGCCCTGCTCCATCACGGCCACGCGGTCGGCGAAGCGGCGCACCAGGTTCAGGTCGTGTGTGATGAGCAGCACAGCCATGCCGGTCTGGCGCTGCAGGTCGCTCAGCAGGTCCAGGATCTGGCCGCGCAGCGTCACGTCCAGCGCGGTGGTGGGCTCGTCGGCCAGCAGCAGCTTGGGCGCGCTGGCCAGGGCCATGGCAATCATGGCGCGCTGGCGCTGCCCGCCCGAGAGCTGGTGCGGAAAGCTGTTGGCACGCCGCGCGGGCTCCGGAATGCCGGTCTGTGCCAGCAGCTCGATGGCGGCCTGCGCGCACTGCGCACCCGTCAGGCCCTTTTTCAGCTGCAGGATTTCGGCAATCTGCATGCCGATGGTCATCAGCGGGTTGAGGGCAGTCATGGGCTCCTGGAACACCATGGCAATGTCGCCACCGCGCACGCCGCGCATCTCGCGCTCGGTCAGCGCCAGCAGATCGCCACGGCCCTGCAGATGTGCCTGGCCGGTGATGACCGCATTGCCCGCCAGGCGCAACAGGCTGAGCGCGGTGATGGTCTTGCCCGAACCCGACTCGCCCACCAGCGCGAGCTTCTCGCCCGGTGCGATGGCGAAGCTCACGCCGCGCACGACCTCTTTGGCACCGAAACGTACCGACAGGTCATGCACCTGCAGTAGCGGTGCAGGCGAGGGGTGGAGTTGGAGTGTGGCGCTCATGGCTTTGCTGTCGTTCACAACAGGCTGATACAGAAGAGGGGCTCAGCAACTGGCACGCACCAGGCCAGCGGACGCCGCGCAAGGGCCGCCCCGCCGCGCTGGCGTCGTCTCCCCTCCCGGCGAAGCCGAGAGAGGGGGGAAGGCGCGAAGCGACTCAGGGGGGTGTTCATTGTTTCCGGGGGTCGAGGGCATCGCGCAGCGCATCCCCCATGAAAGTGAGCAGCAGCAGCGTGGTCACCAGCACTGCAAAGGTGGAGAGCGATATCCACCACGCATCGATGCTGTTCTTGCCCTGGCTCAGCAGCTCGCCCAGCGAGGGTGTGCCGGGCGGCACGCCCAGTCCCAGAAAGTCGAGCGAAGTAAGGGCCAGGATGGCAGCGCTCATGCGAAACGGCAGAAAAGTGACCACGGGCGTCAGGCTGTTGGGCAGGATGTGGCGCCAGATGATCTGGCTGTTGCTCACGCCCAGTGCGCGGGCGGCCTTCACATAGTCGAGCTGGCGGTTGCGCAGGAACTCGGCACGCACATAGTCCGAAAGCCCCATCCAGCCAAAAAGGCTCAGCAAAATGAGCAGCAGCGAAATGCTGGGCGCAAACACGGCGCTGAAGATGATGAGCAAATAGAGCTCGGGCATGGAGCCCCACACCTCGATGAAGCGCTGGAATGCCAGATCCGTCTTGCCGCCAAAGAACCCCTGGATGGCTCCGGTGATCACGCCCAGCAACACACCCGTGACCGTGAGCGCCAGGCCAAACAGCACGCTCACGCGGAACCCGTAGAGCAGCTGCGCCAGCAGGTCGCGCCCCCGGTCGTCCGTGCCCAGCCAGTTGGCCGACGTGGGGGCCGAGGGGTTGGGCGACTTGGCAAAGTAGTTGAGCGTGTTGGGCCCGTACCGGTTGATGGTGTACAGCGCCCAGTTGCCGTTGGCGCTCAGTCGCTCCTGGATGAACGGGTCGAGGTAATCGGTGGTCGTGAGGAAATCCCCGCCGAAGGTGGTCTCGGGGTAGTCCTTGAGCATCGGGAAATACGTTTGCCCCTCGTAGCGCACGACCAGCGGCTTGTCGTTGCTCACCAGTTCGGCAAACAGGCTGACCACCACCAGGGTGCAGAAAATCAGCAGGCTCCAGTAGCCCAGGCGGTTGCGCTTGAAGCGCAGCCAGGCGCGGCGTGACGGAGAAAGGGATACGGCCGGTTCGGAACTCATGAGGGCAGGCTGTCCGTGCGGGCTAGTCGAACTTCACGCGCGGGTCCACCCACACGTAGCAAAGGTCGCTGATGAGCTTGGTCACCAGACCGATCAGCGTAAAGAGGTACAGCGTGCCTAGCACCACCGGGTAGTCGCGGCGGATCACGCTTTCATAGCTGAGCAGGCCCAGGCCGTCGAGCGAGAACAAGGTCTCGATCAGCAGTGACCCGGCAAAGAAGGCCCCGATGAACGCGGCCGGGAATCCGGTGACGATGGGGATGAGCGCATTGCGGAACACATGCTTCCACAGCACCTGCCGTTCCGAAAGGCCCTTGGCGCGCGCTGTCAGCACATATTGCTTGCGGATCTCTTCCAGAAACGCGTTCTTGGTGAGCATGGCCGTCACCGCAAAGCTGCCCAGCACCATGGCGGTGACCGGCAGTGTGATGTGCCACAGGTAATCCACGATGCGCGCGCCCCAGCTCAGCTCTTCCCAGTTCGAGGACGTGAGCCCGCGCAGCGGGAACCACTGCAACTGGCCGCCAAAAACCACCAGCAGCGCCACGCCCAGCACAAAACCAGGGATGGCGTAGCCCACCAGGATGATCAGCGTGGTGACCAGGTCAAACCGCGACCCCGCGCGCACCGCCTTGGCCACACCCAGCGGCACGGCCACCAGGTAGCTGATGAAAAACGTCCACAGCCCGAGGCTGATGGAGACCGGCAGCTTTTCCTTGACCAGCGTCCACACATCCTTGTTCTGAAAGAAGCTCTTGCCCAGGTCAAACCGGGCGAACTGGCCCAGCATCTGGAAGAAGCGCTCGTGGGCGGGCTTGTCAAAGCCGTACAGGGCCTTGATCTGCTCAAGCCGCTTGGGGTCCACCCCCTGCGAGCCGCGGTAGCTCATGCCACCGCCCTCAGCGCCCCCCGCACCGGCACCGGCCTTGGCCTCAGCCATGTACTGCTCCACCGGCCCGCCCGGTACGAACTGGATCACGACGAACGTGAGAAGCAACACGCCCAGCAGCGTGGGCACCATGAGCAGGACACGTTTGAGAATGTAGGCGAGCATGTGGAGTCAACCCCTGGACATTGTCGCGATGCGGCGGCCCGCCGCGCCGGGCCGCCCCACACAAGGCCGGCCGCCCTGGGGGGCAGCGCGCCGTGCAACGGCGGAGCGTGGGGGCATCATTTGCGCGCCCACCAGGTGTCAATGACCCAGCCCTCGCCACTGGAGTACGGCGGCATGGCGGCGGGCTTGTCGAGACGCCACGCGTTGTAGGCCATGCGGTGCGTGCCGGCCGTCCACTGCGGAACCAGGTAGTGGCTGTGCGCAATGATGCGCTCCAGCGCATGGCAGGCCGGCAGCAGCTGAGCCTCGGTCTTGGCGCTGGTCATCGCCTTGACCATGGCGTCCACTGCCGGGTTCTTCACGCCGGGGAAATTGCCGGAATCTTCGGTGTCGGCTGCTGCGCTCCCGAACATGTCGGCAAACTCCTGGCCCGGGTTGTGGGTGCCCTGGTAAGCCATGGAAGTGATGTCGAAGTCGAACTTCTGCAGCCGTTGCTGGTAGAGCGCAAAGTCCACCGAACGGAACTTGAGCGTGATGCCGATCTTTTCCAGCGCGCGCATCCAGGGGGTGATGGTGCGCACGCCGCCTTCGTTGCTGTCCATGTATTCGAGCACCATGGGCTCGCCCTTGGCATTGCGCAGGGCGCCGTCGCGCACCTCCCAGCCAGCCTCCTTGAGCAGGGCTTGCGCGCGGCGCAGGTTGGCCCGCAGGGATGAATCGCCATCGGTGCGCGGCGGCACCGTCATGGGCCCGAAAGCCGCGGCCGGGATGTGCTTGCGCCAGGGCTCCATCAGCGCCAGCTCCTCGGGCGTCGGCAGGCCCCGTGTCTCGCAAGCGGTATTGCCAAAGAGCCCGTTCACGCGCTGGTAGGCACCGTAGAAGAGCTGGCGGTTCATCCACTCGTAATCGACTGCCAGGCCGAGCGCCTCACGCACACGGGCGTCCTGCAGCATGGGCCGGCGGCTGTTGAGCACGTAGCTCTGAAAGCCAGAAGGCAGCTTGTGGCGGAACTCACCCTTGACGAGCTCGCCGCTGTCGAACTTCTTGCCTGTCACGCGCCGGGCCCAGTCGCCTGCGCTGAAGAAGCGCATCAGGTCGAATTCGCCGGCCTTCAGGGCTTCAAGGCGTGCGGTGTTGTCCTTGTAGATCTTGACCAGCACGCGATCAAAGTTGGCCGTACCCTTGCGCACGTTCAGGTCACGCGCCCAGTAGTCCCCGTCGCGCACGTAGGTGATGTCCTTGCCAAAGCGCACGGGACCGATCTTGTAGGGTCCGCTGCCGATCGGCACGTCGGTGACCACTTCATTGAACGGCTTGGCCTTGCCGTTTTCCACACCCCAGTCGCGGCTGAACACAGGCAGGCCACCCACGGTCAGCGGCAGCTCGCGGTTGGGCTGCTTGAACCGGTAGCGGACTGTGCGGTCGTCGAGCACATCCACCCCTGCGACTTCAATCAGGAGCGTCTTGTATGCGGGCGAGGTGTGGGGCCCTACCAGCGTGTCAAAGCTGTGCTTCACGTCCTGCGCCAGCACCGGCTTGCCGTTGTGAAAGCGCGCCTCGGGACGCAGGCGGAAAACCACCGAGAGCCCATCGGCCGCGACCACGACGTCTTGCGCCAGCAGGCCGTAGCCGGTAGCCGTCTCGTCCATCGCGCCAACCAGCAGCGAGTCGAACATCAATGTCGACAGGTACGCCGGCGCGTTGCCCTTGATGGTGAACGGGTTGTACTTGTCGAAGGTGGATGTACGCAGATTGCTCACCAGGCGCAACTCGCCGCCCTTGGGGGCATTCGGGTTCACGTACTCAAAGTGCGAAAAACCGGCCGGGTAGCGGGGCTCGCCCCACAGCGCATAGGCATGCGCAGCCCAGGCCGGAGCCGCACATCCCAACCACAGAAAAGTCAGCCAAAACCGCATGCGACAATTCTGCACTACGCAGGCACAGCCCCGGCACACGTTGCGGGCAAACCCCCGCTGCATGGCAGGCTGACTGCCCGCACACCACATTCATCGCATTCCACTGGAGAACAACAATGGGTTTTCTGACCGGCAAGAAGCTGCTCATCACGGGCGTGCTGTCCAACCGCTCCATCGCCTACGGCATCGCCAAGGCCTGCCACGCGCAAGGCGCCGAACTGGCGTTCAGCTACGTGGGCGAACGCTTCAAGGACCGCATCACCGACTTTGCCGCCGAGTTCGACTCCAAGCTGATCTTTGACTGCGATGTGGCGAGTGACGAGCAGATCGAGCGCATGTTTGCCGACCTGTCGCAGACCTGGCCGAAGTTCGACGGCTTCGTGCACAGCATCGGCTTTGCGCCGCGCGAGGCCATTGCCGGCAACTTCCTGGATGGCCTGTCGCGCGAAGGGTTCCGCATTGCGCACGACATCAGCGCGTACAGCTTTCCGGCCATGGCCAAGGCAGCCCTGCCCTATCTGAACGACAAGTCGTCGCTCATCACCTTGAGCTACCTGGGTGCGCTGCGCTCCATCCCCAACTACAACACCATGGGCCTGGCCAAGGCCAGCCTGGAAGCATCGGTGCGCTACCTGGCCGAAGCCGTGGGCCGCACGGCTGACGGCCGCAGCATTCGCGCCAACGGCATCAGCGCGGGGCCCATCAAGACGCTGGCCGCCAGCGGCATCAAAGACTTTGGCAAGCTGCTGAGCCGGGTGGCCGATGCCTCGCCACTGCGCCGCAACGTGACGATTGAAGACGTGGGCAATGTGGCGGCGTTCCTGCTGTCGGACCTGGCTTCGGGCATGACCGCCGAGATCACCTATGTGGACGGCGGCTTCAGCCAGACTGCAGGCCTGAGCGCCGACCAGGTGTGAAGGGATGCACCGGCGCGGTGGATACAGCCCCGTACAGAGCCTTTGCACGCTGATTTTGAGCGGTTTTGGCCTCAGGTGCTTGTATTACCATGCCTGGTAGCTATTATTTTCATAGCAAACGTCTTTTTGGGCTCATTGCGCTGGCGCATGGCGACAGCGTGACGGCCCAGCAACCCGAGCGCATTGCCGACGTTGACCGATGGGCGACACTGGCGCGCCGTCGCTGGCTGGGTTGGCTGCTGGGCGCGGGCCTGCTGTTACCGGCCACAGGTATCACCGCCGATGCGCCCGCCCTGCTGCTGGCACAGGTCTACCGCCCCGGCACACCGCTGGCCGATTACTGGGTGAGCGAAAAGTACGATGGGGTGCGCGGCTTCTGGGATGGCCATGCGCTGCGCACGCGTGGCGGCGAAACCGTGGTTGCACCCGCCTGGTTCACCCACGGCTGGCCTGCAGAGCCCATGGACGGCGAACTGTGGGCCGGCCGCGGCCGATTCACCCATGCCCAATCCACGACGCGCCAGCAGCAGCCGGACGACGCCGCATGGCGACAGGTGCGCTTCATGGTGTTTGATCTGCCACGCCATGGCGGTACGTTGGATGAGCGGTTGCCCGCGCTGGCCAGCGTGGTCGAGCGTATCGGACAGCCGTGGGTACAGGCCGTTCCCCAGCGCAGGGTGGCGACCGACGCCGCACTGCAGGCGATGCTGCAACGCACTGTTCGCGCAGGGGGAGAAGGGCTGATGCTGCACCGGGGCGCGTCGCTGTACCGCGCAGGTCGCAGCGATGACCTGCTCAAGCTCAAGACCCACGACGACACCGAGGCCAGGGTGGTGGCTCACCTGCCCGGCACGGGCAAGCACGCGGGCCGCATGGGGGCGCTGCTGGTCGAGATGCCGTCCGGCCAGCGATTTCGGCTGGGAACCGGGTTCAGCGATGCCGAACGCGACTCGCCGCCGGCCGTGGGCAGCTGGGTCACGTACCGCTACCGCGGCACGCACGACGGCGGACTGCCCCGTTTTGCCAGTTTCGTCCGCGTGCGGGAAGACATGCCGCCGCGCTGACGCACGCTGCGCCAGCAGGAGACTCTGACGCTTTTCAGCTCGGCCCCGCCGCTGTGGCGCTGCATCGCCCAAGCCCGTCAACTGCAAAAGGCCCGGTGACGCAGTGCCATGACTGCGCAAGCCGGGCCGACGAGAGCATTCCTGTCAGTTGGGCAGCAGGACCTTGTCCACCACGTGGATCACGCCGTTGGACTGGTACACATCGGCGATGGTCACGGTGGCCGTGCCGCCCTTTTCATCGGTCACCATCACGGCGCTGCCGCTGGCCTTCGCGGTCAGCGTGCCACCGGCCACCGTCTTGAGGCTGGCCATGCCCTTGCCATCGGCAATCAGCTTGGTGAGCGCTGCAGCGTCGTACTTGCCCGCTACCACGTGGTACGTCAGCACCTTGGTCAGCGTGGGCTTGTTCTCGGGCTTCAGCAGCGTGTCAACGGTGCCGGCTGGCAGTGCGCCAAAGGCGGCATTGGTGGGCGCAAACACCGTGAAGGGACCAGCGCTCTTGAGCGTGTCCACCAGACCCGCTGCCTTGACCGCCGCCACCAGCGTGGTGTGGTCCTTGGAGTTCACGGCGTTGTCGACGATGTCCTTGCTGGCCAGCATGGGCGCGCCGCCCACCATGACCTGTGCAAACGCAGGAAACGCAGCAGCAGACAGCGCGGCAGACAGACCGATGGCGGCAAGGCGGGCATTGAAACGGATACGCATGGGAAAGGCTCCTGAAGATGGTTGGACTGCGCCTGGCACGAAAGAGGAAAAATTGGCGCAGCTGTCCATGAATACGCAGGCCCCCGCGGAGTGGATTCAAAAAAAGTGAGATCGGCGCAGCGAGAGTCAGCCGGAAAAGCAAAAACGCCCCACGGCCAGGGCCTGGGGCGTTTTCTTGGGTCCACGCGATGGCGTGCAGGGTCGACATCAGCGCCGTGAAGGCGCTGGAGGTTGCAGGCTGATGTTCAGACGTTGCGGCCGAACGGGCCGTTGTCCCCCACCTGGACCAGGTTGTCTGCCGTTGCCAGCGGCTTCGCATTTTTCACGGGCTTGCCGTTCGACACGCAGTCAGCGTAGTAACGCACCTGGCCGTTTTCGTCTTCCACTTCCACCAGCCCGTGGATGTCGGTTTCAAAGCCGGGGCACAGCTTGGCGAACTCTCGCGCGAACTTGAGGTAGTCCACGATCTTCTTGTTGAAGACTTCGCCGGGGATCAGCAACGGAATGCCCGGTGGATACGGCGTCACCAGGCCTACGGTGATGCGGCCTTCCAGGTGATCGATCTCCACCCGCTCGGTCTGGCGGTGCGCGATGTGCGCGTACGCGTCCGAAGGCTTCATGGCAGGCGTCAGGTCCGACAGATACATCTCGGTCGTCAGGCGCGCGATGTCGTACTTGGCGTACATCTCGTGCACGTGCTGGCACAGGTCCTTCAGGCCCATGCGCTCGTAGCGCTTGTGCTGCTGGCAGAACTCCGGAAGGATGCGCCACATGGGCTGGTTCTTCTCGTAGTCGTCCTTGAACTGCTGCAGCGCCGTCAGCAGCGTGTTCCAGCGGCCCTTGGTGATGCCGATGGTGAACATCACGAAGAAGCTGTACAGGCCCGTCTTTTCCACCACCACGCCATGCTCGGCCAGGTACTTGGTCACGATGGACGCGGGGATACCCGTCTTGTCGAACTTCCCGTCCAGGTTCAGGCCCGGCGTGACGATGGTGGACTTGATCGGGTCCAGCATGTTGAACCCATCCGCCAGCTGGCCAAAACCGTGCCACTTGGCACCGGCCTTCTTGCTCTTGCTGTCGCTACGGATGATCCAGTCCTCGGCCCGGCCAATGCCTTCGTCCACGAGCTTTTCAGGGCCCCAGACCTTGAACCACCAGTCCTTCTTGCCGAAGTCGTCTTCGATCTGGCGCATCGCGCGGCGGAAGTCCAGCGCTTCCAGGATGCTTTCCTCTACCAGCGCGGTACCGCCGGGCGGCTCCATCATGGCGGCCGCCACATCGCAGCTGGCGATGATGCTGTACTGCGGACTGGTGCTGGTGTGCATCAGGTAGGCCTCGTTGAAGAGGTGGCGGTCCAGCTTGGTGGTCTGCGAGTCCTGCACCAGCACATGACTGGCCTGGCTGATACCAGCCAGCAGCTTGTGGATGGACTGCGTGGCGTACGTCACCGAGTGCTTCGGGCGTGTGCGCTTCTTGCCCATGGCGTGATAGGTGCCGTAGAACGGGTGGAACGCCGCGTGGGGCAGCCAGGCCTCATCAAAGTGCAGGTTTTCCACATACCCATCGAGCATGTTCTTGATGGTTTCCGTGTTGTACAGCACGCCGTCGTAAGTGGACTGCGTAAGCGTCAGCACGCGTGGCTTGACCTTCTTGGCGTCCACACCCTTGAGCAGCGGGTTCGCCTTGATCTTGGCCTCTAT
>LNEG01000107.1 GCA_001464865.1 Burkholderiales bacterium Ga0074133 | reverse complement strand
AGCAGCCGACAACGGCAAGAGCAGCTTCATCGGCAGCGAAATCGCCAAGAGCGACCGCCCCGAACTCACGGCTGCCAAGATCATCGTCTCGGGTGGCCGTGCGCTGGGCAGCAAGGAAAAGTTCGACGAAGTCATGACCCCGCTGGCCGACAAGCTGGGCGCCGCCCTGGGCGCCAGCCGCGCCGCGGTGGATGCAGGCTACGCCCCCAACGACTGGCAAGTGGGCCAGACCGGCAAAATCGTGGCGCCGCAGCTGTACGTGGCCGCGGGCATCTCGGGCGCCATCCAGCACTTGGCGGGCATGAAGGACTCCAAGGTGATCGTGGCGATCAACAAGGATGCCGAGGCCCCGATCTTCAGCGTGGCTGACTATGGGCTGGAGGCTGACCTGTTTGCGGCTGTGCCTGAGCTGGTCAAGGCCCTCTGACCCGGGCACCGCGCCCGGCCTGCGCGTGGTCGGGCGCTATTTGCTATGAATAAGATAGCTGTGGATGCAAATAAATCAAGCACTACAGGCTGATTTGACAATAAAACGGAGACAAAACCATGAGCGCACCCCTTTCCCGCCGCACGGTCGTCCATGCGGGCGCTGCCGCACTGGCCAGCATGGCTCTGCCTGCCCTGGCGCAAACAGCCTGGCCGAGCAAGCCGATCCGCATCATCGTGCCGTACACGGCGGGCGGTTTTACCGACCAGATGGCGCGCCTGGTGCAGGTGGGCCTGCAAAAGGCGCTGGGCCAGCCCATCGTCATCGAGAACAGGGCGGGCGCCAACAGCATCATCGGTGTGGACGCCGTGGCCAAGGCCGCGCCAGACGGGCACACCTTTGGCGTGGTGATCGCAGCCTATGCCGCCAACACCAGCCTGTACCCCAAGCTGCCCTACAACCCGCGCAAGGACCTGGTGGGGGTGTCGCTCATGGGGGTCTCGCCGCTGCTGGCGGCGGTGCCCAACAATGCGCCGTTCAAGAACACCAAAGAACTGGTCGCCTATGCCAAGGCCAACCCCGGCAAGATCAGCTTTGGCTCATCCGGCACGGGCTCGGCCGCGCACCTGACCAGCGAGCTGATGAAGGCGCTGACGCAGACGTACATGCTGCACATTCCCTACCGCGGCGCGGCGCCGGCGTTCACCGACCTGCTGGGCGGCCAGATCCAGCTGTTCTTCGATGCGCCCACGGGGCTCATCCAGGCCGGCAAGTCGGGCCGCGTGCAGCTGATCGGTGTATCGGGCGAAAAGCGCCTGCCCGCCGTGCCCGATGTGCCGACCTTCATCGAGCAGGGCATCCCTGGCCTGGTGGGCAGCACCTGGGCCAGCATGATTGCCCCGGCCGGCACGCCGCGCGACATCGTCAAGCGCATGTCGGATGCCGTCAACGCCATCATCCAGAGCGAAGAGACGAAAGCCAAACTGGACGCCATGGGCACCTTCCCCGAAGGCACCACGCCCGAGGCCTGCGATGCCTTCATCGAGGCCGAGACGGTGAAGTGGGGCAAGGTGATCAAGAACGCGGGCGTGACGCTGGACTGACCGGACCCGGGCTGTAGCGCACGGGGGCCTGCGCAGCCCCCGGCATGCGCTTATGCGTACCGCTTGGCCCGCAGGTTTTCCTTCATCTGCTGCAGGATGGGCTGCAGCGAGCTGCCGATGCGCAGCGCCACGCAAGTGGCCAGCACGTCGATGATCAGCAGGTGCATCAGCCGCGACACCATGGGGCTGTAGCGGTCGTAGCCTTCGGGGTGGTCGGCGGCCAGGTGGATGTTGCAGGTGCTGGCCAGCGGCGAGCCGCTGGCCGTGATGACTATGGTTGTGGCGCCATTGCGCCGGGCAATGTCGGCCGCGTCCATCAGGTCGCGCGTGCGGCCCGAGTTGGAGATGATCACCGCGCAGTCGCCCGGGCCCAGCAGCGTGGCGCTCATCACCTGCATGTGGCCGTCGCTGGTGGCAATCGACGTGACGCCCAGCCGAAAGAACTTGTGCTGCGCATCCTGCGCCACGATGCCGGAGTTGCCCACGCCGTAGAACTCGATGCGCTTGCCCGTCTTCCAGGTGGCGGCAATCGCCTCGGCCGCGCGCTCCAGCGCCACGGTGCTGGCGGCGTTGCGGTATTGCAGGAACGCCGCCACGGCGTTGTCCACCACCTTCACCAGCACGTCGCCGGTCTTGTCGTCCACATCCACGCTGCGGTGGATGAAAGGCACGCCCTCGCTCACGCTGCCCGCCAGCTTGAGCTTGAAATCGGCCAGGCCGTCATACCCCATGCTGCGGCAAAAGCGCACCACGGTGGGCTTGCTCACATGCGCACGCTCGGCCAGCTCACGCACGGGCAGCCGGGCAAATGCACGCGGGTCGGCCAGCACCAGCTTGCCCACGCGCTGTTCAGCGGGGGCCAGGGACGAGAGCGAAGCGGTGATGCGGTCCAGCATGGGGCGGGCTTCCTGGGAGTGCGACGACAGTGGACAGAAATGGTAACTGCGTTTCACGCCAGGTGGCTCAAGAGTTACCACGAGGGCCAGCACGCCCTGCGTGTTATTCCGGTGGCCGGTGTGCTGGGGCGGCTCTAAGAACCTGTTCAAAGTCTTTTTGGAGATTGCATTGGAGTGCAATCGGGATGCGCCGCATGGGCTCGTGCCCATGCAAGCAGCCGGGGCGTCCAATCGCCCGATTTCACTCCAACCCTTCGGGCAAGTGCCTTGCCGGGCGGTCTGCGGTGTTGCGGCGCTTGCCAATAGCCGGGCTATTGGCTGCGCACCGCGCCTTGCATCCCATCCCGGAAAGGCGCTTGTGCAACTCCAAAAAGACTTTGAACAGGTTCTAAGATGGATGTAACCTATCTGTCACATTTCTACGAGATCACGCTATGCGCAAGCTTACGAAAAACACCCTGGCGGCTGCCGCCCTGACCCTGTGTGCCCATGGCGCGTTCGCGCAGGGCCAGGTCAACATCATCTGCTCGGTCCAGGCCGAGTGGTGCAACCTGATGTCCACCGTGTATTCCAAGACCACGGGCACCAAGGTCAACATGACGGCCAAGGGCTCGGGCGAGGCGCTGGCGCAGCTCAACGCCGAAAAGGCCAACCCCAAGACCGACATCTGGTTTGGCGGCACGGGCGACCCGCACCTGCAGGCGGCCGAGCAGGGCCTCACGCTCGAATACAAGTCGGCCCAGCTCGCGCAGCTGCACCCCTGGGCGCAAAAGCAGGCGGCCGATTCGAAGTACCGCACGGTCGGCGTGTACCTCGGCCCGCTGGGCTTTGGCTACAACACCGAACTGCTGGCCAAGCGCAAGCTGAAAGCCCCGCAGTCCTGGGCCGACCTGCTCAAGCCCGAACTCAAGGGCGAGGTGCAGATGGCCAACCCGGCCTCCAGCGGCACGGCCTACACCATGATCGCCACGCTGGTGCAGCTGATGGGCGAAGAGAAGGCTTTTGAGTACCTCAAGGCCCTGCACCCCAACATCAGCACCTACACCCGCTCGGGTACTGCGCCGGTCAAGGCAGCGGCGCGCGGCGAGACCACGGTGTCGGTCAGCTTTGTGCACGACGTGACCACCGAAGCCGTCAACGGTTTCCCGGTCGGATCGGTCACGCCGTCGGAAGGCACGGGCGCCGAGGTGGGCTCGATGAGCATTGTCAAGAACGGCCCCAACACCGAAGCCGCCAAGAAGTTCTACGAATGGGCACTCACGCCCGGCGGCCAGCAGTTTGGCCTGGCGGCCAAGCAGTTCCAGCTGCCCAGCAACACGCAGGTGCCCAAGGACCCGCGCATGACCGATCCGTCCAAGATCAAGCTCATCAACTACGACTACGCCAAGTACGGCGCCAGCGCCGAGCGCCGCCGCCTGATTGCGCGCTGGGAAAAAGAAGTCCAGAACGCCGCGCGTTAAGCGATGTCGGTATCGGCATCGCCGCTGGCGGCACACGCCAGCCCCTCGTTTGCCACGCGCCACGGGGCCGTCAACCGGCCGCTGTGGATCTGGCTGGTCATCGGCGTGCTCGGCTACCTGGCCCTGCCGTGGTACGCGCAACAGGACGCCAACGGCCTGCTGGCCGCGGGCCAAGTCTTCGCCTCCGAGCAGACCGGCAATGGTCTGATGCAGGCCGCCGCGTTTGGCCGCCCGTGGCTGTGGCTGGGGCTCCTCGGCCTGGCCGTTGCCGGGGCCGCATCGCTGATGCCTGCCGGCCGCAGGCAGGGCGCGGTGCTGCTGCTGGGCGGCGGGCTGGGCCTGCTGGCGCTGCTGGCCAGCGGTTTTGCCATTGGTGCGCGCGGCTGGGCGTTTGAGTGGCTGACGCAAAGCCTGGGCGAGCTGGGCACGCGCCAGCCGGGCATGGGCTGGGGCGCCTTCCTGGCGCTGGCGGCACTGCTGGTGCTGGCCGCACTTGGCCTGGCGCGCCGGGGCTACTTCAAGGGTGATCTGTTCGTGTCTGCTGCCGTGCTGTGCTGCGGCAGCCTGCTGGCGCTGTTCATTGTGTTCCCGGTGCTCAAGGCGTTGGGCGCGGCGTTCTTCCTGGAAGACGGGCCGTTTTCGCTGGCGGTGATGTGGGAGCGCATTGCGCAGGAGCGCAACTTCGGTCTGGCCTGCCTGAGCGGTGCGGGCCAGCGCTGCGGCGTGGCGTGGAACACGCTGTTTCTGGGGCTGATGACGGCCACCAGCACCACGCTGCTGGGCACCTTCATGGCACTGATGGCCGAGCGCGCCTCGCGCCGCTATGCGCGCCCTTTGAACGTGATTGCGCTCTTGCCCATCATCACGCCGCCGTTTGTGGTGGGGCTGGGCCTCATCCTGCTGTTTGGCCGCGCGGGCGTGGTCAACCAGTTTCTCGAATACGCGTTTGGCATCCCGCCCACGCGCTGGTTCTATGGCTGGTTTGGCGTGTGGCTGGCGCAGACGTTTGCCTTCACCCCCATCGCCTTCATGATCATGCGCGGTGTGGTGCAGGGCGTGGCACCCAGCCTGGAAGAGGCCGCGCAAACGCTGCGCGCCAGCCCGTTCCAGACCTTCATGACCATCACGCTGCCGCTGCTCAAGCCCGGTCTGGCCAATGCGTTCCTGGTGGGCTTCATCGAAAGCATGGCCGATTTTGGCAACCCCATCGTGGTGGGCGGGCAGTTCTCGGTGCTGTCCACCGAGATCTTCTTTGCCATCGTGGGCGCGCAGTACGACCAGGGGCGCGCGGCCTCGCTGGCGTGGATCCTGACGTTCTTTGCGCTCACGGTGTTTGCCATCCAGCGTGGGCTGCTGGGCCAGCAGAACTTCACCACCGTGTCGGGCAAGGGTGATTCGGGCATTGCCATGCCGCTGCCCACCGGCGTGCGCCGCGTGGTGCATTCCATCGCGCTGCCGTGGATGGCATTCACCCTCATCGTGTACATGTTTGCGCTGGCCGGCGGGTTCGTGCAGACCTGGGGGCGTGACTACACCATCACGCTCAACCACTTCCGCACGGCCTTCAGCGTGGAGTGGGGCCAGTTCGGCCTGGTGTGGGCGGGCACGGCGTGGAACTCGTTCTTCACCACCCTCAAGCTGGCGGCCATCTCGGCGCCGATGACGGCCACGCTGGGCATCGGCATTGCGTGGCTGCTGGCGCGCACCGAGTTCCGGGGGCAGGGCGCGTTCGAGTTCTCGGCCCTGCTGGCGTTTGCCATCCCGGGCACGGTGCTCGGCGTGAGCTACATCCTGGCCTTCAACGTGCCGCCGTTTGAACTGACGGGCACAGCGCTCATCATCGTGCTGTGCTTCATGTTCCGCAATTTGCCGGTGGGCGTGCGGGCAGGCACGGCGGCGTTCAAGCAGCTGGACCGCTCGCTCGACGAAGCCTCGGTGATGCTGCGTGCCGGCAGCATGCAGACGCTGCGGCATGTGGTGCTGCCGCTGCTCAAGCCTGCGCTGGTGGCGGCACTGGTCTACAGCTTTGTGCGCGCCATCACCACGGTAAGCGCGGTGATCTTTCTGGTCACGGCAGAGAACGAGCTGGCCACCACGTACATCATTGGCCGCGTGGGCAATGGCGACTACGGCGTGGCGCTGGCGTACTGCACGGTGCTCATCCTGCTGATGTCAGCCTCCATCGCGCTCATCCAGTGGCTGGTGGGCGACCGCAAACTCGGGAGGCGCCCGGCTGCCCCTGCCGCGCACTGACCCCTCTGCACAACAAGAACAACGCCATGAACACCAGCAACACCAACGCGGGCATCGAGTTTCGCAACATCACCAAGCGCTACGGCAGCGGCAGCAGTGCGCCGCTGGCCGTCAAGGGCATCAGCTTCGAGGTGCCGCGCGGCACGCTCACCACCATCCTCGGCCCTTCGGGCTGCGGCAAGACCACCACGCTGCGCATGATTGCCGGGCTGGAGTCGCCCACGTCGGGCCAGATCCTGATCGGCGGGGTGGACGTGACCACGCTTGGGCCCGCGCAGCGCAATGTGAGCATGATGTTCCAGAGCTATGCGCTGTTCCCGCACATGAACGTGGT
>LNEG01000106.1 GCA_001464865.1 Burkholderiales bacterium Ga0074133 | reverse complement strand
GCCATGGCCGTGAGCGACCAGATCATCGTGATGGACCAGGGCCTGATCGCCCAGCGCGGCACGCCGCGCGAACTGTACGAGACGCCTTCCAGCGAGTTTGTGGCCGGCTTCATGGGCGAGGCCATGCTGTTCCCCGGCACCGCGCAGGCCGATGGCACGGTACTGCTGGGCCCGCTGGTGCTGCGCCCCCGCGTGGCAGCGCCTGCCGGCCCCGTGAAGGTGGCGGTGCGGCCGGAGGCGTGGCGCATTGCGCGGCACGCGGGCCCGGCCACCCTGGCAGCCCGCCTGGGCCGCATGGCCTACCTGGGCGGCGTGCATGAATACACGTTCGAGACGGCGCTGGGGCGGGTGTTCGTGGTGTCGGGTGACCTGGACGACGTGCTGAGCCCGGGTGATGACGTGCACCTGACCCTGGGCATTCATGGCGTATCGGTGGTGGGCAGTACCAGCTGATTTCCGGCGTTGCGGATAATGGCGCGATGACCCAACTCGACGCCCTCAAACAGTTCACCACCGTGGTTGCCGATACTGGCGACTTCAGGCAACTGGCGCAATTCCAGCCCCAGGACGCCACCACCAACCCTTCGCTGATCCTCAAGGCGGTGCAAAAGCCCGAATACGCACCCCTGCTGCAGGAAACCGTGGCCCGGTTCAAGGACCGCCCGATGGACGAGATCATCGACCGCCTGCTGGTCCGGTTTGGCCGCGAGATCCTGGCCACGATTCCCGGCCGCGTCTCCACCGAAGTGGACGCCCGCCTGAGCTTTGACACCAGCGCCACCGTCACGCGCGCCGAGCGGATCATCGAGCTGTACGAGGCCGAGGGCATCCACATCAACCGCGTACTCATCAAGATTGCCGCCACCTGGGAAGGCATCAAGGCCGCCGAGCAGCTCGAACGCAAGGGCATCCATACCAACCTCACGCTGCTGTTCTCGTTTGCGCAGGCAGTCGCCTGCGGGCAGGCCAGGGTGCAGCTGATCTCGCCCTTTGTGGGCCGTATCTA
>LNEG01000105.1 GCA_001464865.1 Burkholderiales bacterium Ga0074133 | reverse complement strand
GGCGGGGGGGCGCCGCTGCCCCCTTTCGTGCACCTTTCACACGATATGGGTGCAACCACAGTGCCCCCGCGCTGCGGCACATTGCATCCTTGTGTGTGCAGACCCGGGGATTGCCGACGTTGCCGACGTTTCCAATAGTGCTGTAGCGTGCGTGCATTCGGTGCTGCTGCTTGCTGCCGCGCCCCCCTGTCACCTGGCCCCGCGCGGGCCCTTTCACCATGTGTCTGTTTTCCAAGGATCACCATGCGATACAAGGTCGCCATTTTTGACTTGGACAACTGCCTGCTGGACGCTAGATCCGTGGGCGCGTTGTTCGAGCCTGCGTTCGAGGCGATTCGCCAGGCCAACCACGGCACGCTGGCTCCCGAAGTGCTGGAACAGGCGATCGAGCAGTGCTGGTTCACGGCGTTTGACCTGGTGGCCGAGCGCTTTGGTTTCAGCGACGGCATGCGCGATGCCGGTCTGCAGCAGTTCCGGCGCATGCGGGTGACCAGTGCAATACAAGGCTATCCCGATATCGCCTTGTTGCCGCGGGTTGCGATGCGCCGGTATCTGGTGACCAGCGGGTTCCGCCATCTCCAGGAAAGCAAGATCACAGCGTTGGGCGTCCGCCCCTGGTTTGACCACGTCCTCATCGATGATGTGGACGAGGCCACGGATGCCTCGGCGCACTCGCGCGGAAAGCTCGCGGTGTTCCGGCGCATTCTGGAGCTAGAGGGTTGCCAGCCCTCCGAGGTTTTGGTCATCGGCGACAACCCGCTGTCTGAGCTGGGCGCAGGCCGCGCCCTGGGCGCCACCACCGTGCAGACCGTGCGGCCCGGTGTGACGGCGTGGGACCTGGCCGACCACCGGGTTACCGGCCTGGGCGAACTGCTGGAGCTGCTTTCAAAAGAGGCGGGGGCAACCCACCCAGGCACAGCTTGACCGCCCCTGCAAGCGCGGCAGGCTGCTGCGCCATTGATCCCCGCAGGCTTGCACCGGCAGCCCTCGACCTGGGCAAGACTTGCGGGCCGCAGCTTGCGTGCATCCAAAGCCGCCCATGCGCGCGGTCCACTTCGGCGAAAATCCGTCATCGCCGCTTTCACTGAAGGCGCGTGCATCAGCCCCGCCAGAGGCCCAGGATCATTCGCCACGCGCGCCCGGCCAAGGGCTGCATCGCGGTGCATGCCCTGCCGGCGCAAGGCAGGTCGTACGCGTCTGCCCTGCCTTGAACTCCCCCGTCTTCACCTCGCTGCTTCCCGTCATCCTGTTCATTGCCATTGGCTTCTATGTGGGGCGGCGCGGGTGGATCCGCGCCGAAGCAGTGAAGGACCTGGCCAACCTTGTCTTCATGGTGCTGACGCCCGCGCTGCTGTTTCGCACCATGAGCACGGTGCACATCGAGACGCTGGACTTCGGGCCCGTGGGCATCTACTTTGTGGCGTTTGGGCTGGTGTATGCGGCCACGCTGGCGGTGCAGGGCTTTTCCAGCCTGGCAGCAGCGCGCGCACTGGCCAACACGTTCAGCAACACGCTGATGATCGGCGTGCCGCTGGTGGGCCTGGTGTTTGGCGATGCCGGGCTGGTCACCCTGTTCACGCTGATCTCGGTGCATTCGCTCATCCTGCTGACCGCGGCCACCGTGGTGTTTGAGCTGGCCGCAGCGCGCGAGCACGCCGGGCGCGACGGCGCGGTGCAGCCACCCATGTGGCGCACGGTGCTGCAGGCGGTGCGCAACGGCATCCTGCACCCGGTGCCGCTGCCCATCATTGCGGGCCTGCTGTTTGCGCAGACCGGGCTGGTGGTGCCCCAGGTGGTCGACAAGCCCCTGCTGCTGCTGGGCCAGGCATTGGGGCCGATTGCGCTGCTGCTGGTGGGCGTGACGCTGGCCTTCACCAAGGTGGGCCACCATTTCAGGGCGGCCCTGCGCATTGCGCTGGTCAAGTGCGTGGCGCACCCCATCGTGCTGGCAGCGCTGGGCTGGGCACTGGGTCTGTCAGGCTTGCCGCTGGCGGTGATGATCGTGGCGGCATCGCTCCCCGTGGGGGCCAATGTGTTTTTGTTTGCCCAGCGCTACCGCGTGGCCGAAGACGAGGTCACCGCCAGCGTGGCGGTATCCACCGCGCTGGCGCTGGTGACGATGCCGGTGGTGATCCTGGCGGTGACGCGCTGGGTGCTGTAGCTCCGCGCTGGCATTCGCTACCGATTGCGACTCCAGCGAACCACCAGTAGACCCACCCCCGCCGCAAGCACCAGGCAAACTGCGGTACTGACCGCGAGGGCAATCGGCCAAAACGGATCGAGATAGCCCAGGTGCATCCAGTTGGCGCCCTGGAACAGAACCGGCGGCAGCACGGCAGACAAAGCGAGTGCCATGGGCCAGCGCAGATAAAGAAACGCCGGCACGGCGACCAGCGACACCGCCAGCAAGAGCAGAACCAGGATCAACAGCATGACGGGGCAGGGCGGCCGTTGCCGTGCGGTGTGGTCGATCAGGGCGCCAGGCGCTCGCGCACCCAGTCGGCACCGTCAAGCCGGTACTGCAGACGGTCATGCAGGCGGCTCTTGCGGCCCTGCCAGAACTCCCACTGGTCGGGTTTCAGGCGGTAGCCCCCCCAGTGCGGCGGGCGCGGCGGCTTGAGCATGAACTGCGCGCCATACTTGGCGGCATTGGCCACCAGCACGCCCCGGCCACTGATGACCTGGCTTTGCGGGCTGGCCCAGGCGCCAATGCGCGAATCGAGCGGGCGGCTGTGGAAGTACTCGTCACTTTCCTCGTCACTCACCTTTTCCACCACGCCCTCGATCCGCACCACGCGTTCCAGCTCCACCCAGTGGAACTGGATCGCCGCATACGGGTTGCCGGCAATCTGGCGGCCCTTGCGGCTGTCGTAATTGGTAAACCAGACAATGCCGCGTTCGTCATAGCCCTTGATGAGCACGATGCGCGTGCTGGGGCGCAGGTCTCCGCCCACGGTAGCCAGCGTCATGGCGTTGGGCTCTGGCACCTCGGCGCTGATGGCTTCTTTCAGCCACTGGTCAAACTGCTGCAGGGGTGCGGCGTGCGAGGCGTCTTCGTTGAGTTCGGCGCGCTCGTAGCTTTTGCGGAGGTCGGCAATAGAGGAGGTCATGTGTGCGATTGTGCAATGCGCCCGCTCGCCGTGTTCTGCGCTCGGACAAGCCCGCGCCAGCACAAGACCGACTGCCAGCACAACTGCGGTGGTTGGGATTTAATCGCGCCACTGTCTGGTACCCCCGCCGGCCTGCAAGCGTCGGCGTTTTCTGGAGTTTTACCCATGCCCACCCTGAACATCAACGGCAAGAACACGGCGGTAGACGCCGACGACTCCACCCCCATCCTCTGGGCCCTGCGCGACACGCTGGGCATGACCGGCACCAAGTTCGGCTGCGGCCAGGCGCTGTGCGGGGCCTGCACGGTGCACCTGAACGGCGCCCCCGTGCGCTCGTGCATCACGCCCATCTCGGCGGCGGTGGGGCAAAAGATCACCACCATCGAAGCCGTCTCCACAACCGACAAGGTCGGCAAGGCCGTGCACGCTGCCTGGGTCAAGCACGACGTGGCCCAGTGCGGCTACTGCCAGAGCGGCCAGATCATGAGCGCCACCGCGCTGCTGCAGGGCAAGAAAAAGCCCACCGACGCCGACATTGACGCCGCCATGTCAGGCAACGTGTGCCGCTGCGGAACCTACGTTCGCATCCGCGCCGCCATCCACGACGCCGCGAAATCGCTGGCTTGAGAACACCGAGCAGGAGAACCCCATGCATTTCGACGCTCACGCTGCCCGCGCCCACATGCCAAAAGGCCTGGTAGCGCTTATGGATCAATCAAATGTTGCTATCAATACCGAAGCAAACGCTGCATCGGCCGATGGCTTTGCCCGCCGCACGTTTTTGAAGGCCGCCGCCGCATCCGGCTTTGCACTGGGCGCCTACCCGCTGGCGGCAACCGCACAGGGGCAGGGCACAGGCGCAGCCGCATCCGCCGGCCTCAAGCCCTTCGAGCAGCCCTCGGCCTTTGTGCGCATCGACACCGATGGCACCGTCACCGTCACCATCAACCGCCTGGACTTTGGCCAGGGCGTGCAAACCGGCCTGCCCATGATCCTGGCCGAAGAGCTGGACGCCGACTGGACCAAGGTGCGCAGCGTGCACGGCGACGCCAACCCCGCGTATGTGGACCCAGCGTTTGGCATGCACCTGACCGGCGGCTCCAACGCACTCAAAAACTCCTACACCCAGTACCGCGAGCTGGGCGCTCGCACCCGCGCCATGCTGGTGTCTGCTGCCGCAGCGCAGTGGGGCGTGGACGCATCGGCCCTGCGCACCAATGCAGGCTTTGTGGTGGGCCCCGGCGGCAAAAAGCTGGGCTACGGCGCCCTGGCCGAGGCCGCCATGCAGCAGCCCGTGCCTGAAAAGGTCACGCTCAAGGACCCCAAGCAGTTCCGGATCATCGGCAAGCCCACCACGCGGCTCGACGCCCAGGCCAAATCCAGCGGCCAGCAGGACTACGGCATTGACGTTCGCCTGCCCGGAATGCTCACCGCCGTGGTGGCCCGCCCACCCGTGTTTGGTGCCAAGCTCAAGTCACTGGACGACAGCGCGGCCAAAGCCATCAAGGGCGTGAAAGCCGTGCTGCGCGTGCCCACCGACCGCGGCGGCGAAGGCATTGCCATCATTGCCAACGGCTACTGGCCCGCCAAGCAGGCGCGCGATGCGCTGAAGGTGGAGTGGGACTCCTCTGCAGTGGGCAAGGCCGACACCACCCAGCTGCTGGCCCAGTACCGCACCCTGGCCACCCAGCCCGGCGCCGTGGCCATGCAGGCAGATATGGGCCCCATGGCCACCGCGCCGAACAAGATCAGTGCCGAGTTCGTCTTCCCGTACCTGGCGCACGCGCCCATGGAGCCGCTGAACTGCACGGTCAAGATCGACGGCACAGCTGGAATCGAGAGGGCAGAACTGTGGATGGGCACCCAGATGCCCGGCCTGGACGCCATGGCCGCGGCCAAGGTGCTGGGCGTTCCGCCACAAAACATCAAGGTGCACACCCAGATGGCCGGTGGCGGCTTTGGCCGCCGCGCCATCCCCACGAGTGACTATGTCGTGGAAGCCTGCGGCGTGGCCAAGGCCGCGCGCACCGCAGGCATCACCGCCCCGGTGCGCACCCTGTGGAGCCGCGAAGACGACATCAAAGGCGGCTACTACCGCCCCATGCACGTACACCGGGCGGAAATCGGCTTTGACGCCCAGGGCAACATCCTGGCGTGGGACCACACCATCGTCGGCCAGTCCATCGTCAAGGGTTCTCCATTCGAGGCCTTCATGGTCAAAAACGGCGTGGATGCCACCGCGGTAGAGGGCATGAAAGAGCCCTACAACGTGCCCATGAAGCTGTCGGTACACCACCCCGACGTGAATGTGCCCGTGCTGTGGTGGCGCAGCGTGGGATCGACCCACACTGCCTACGCCATGGAAACGCTGATCGACGACGTGGCCCGCGCGACCATGCAAGACCCCGTGGCCTACCGCCTGCGCCTGATGGGCGACAAACACCCCCGCCATGTGGCAGCCCTGCAACTGGCCGTGGCGCAATCCGGCTACGGCAAAAAGAAGCTGGCTGCCGGCCGCGCCTGGGGCGTGGCGGTGCACGAATCGTTCAGCTCCGTGGTCGCCTATGTGGTGGAAGCATCCGTCAGCAAAGACGGCACGCCCAAGCTGCACAGCGTGACCGCCGGCGTGCACTGCAACCTGGCCGTCAACCCCAAAAGCGTGGAAGCCCAGGTGCAGGGCGGGGCGTTGATGGGCCTGTCGATGTGCCTGCCCGGCGGCGCCATTACCCTGAAGGATGGCGTTGTGGAACAAAGCAACTTCGGCGACTTCGCCGTACCCCGCATCACCGACATGCCCCAGGTGGCCGTGCACATCGTGCCGAGCGCAGAACCGCCTACGGGGATGGGCGAGCCCGGGTTGCCACCGTTGGCACCTGCGTTTGCGAATGCGGTGGCGCGGTTGACGGGGAAGACGCCGAGGGAGTTGCCGTTCAAGTTGGGTTGAGCGGGTTGGGTGGAATGAGAGCGCCGGGTTTGAGAAAGCCCGGCGCTTTTTTCATGGCTTATTCGGTTGCGCCAGTTCGGCGTGCGGGGACTGGTTCCGGCCGGCCTTGGCGGATAGCTTTCGGTTCGTTTTAGCTCTTGGAAAAGGCTGTGGCGAGGTAAGTGCAATGGGCTCTGAGCCGACTTGGGACAGCAGTACACCAACGCTGCCGTTGATTCAAAACAGATGGATTGGTGCCAACAGAGCACGCCGCAGGCGAGCTCTGCTGGGCCTATTGGCACGCTATAGTTTGCCGACTTCACGCTCGCCAGGTTTGATGAAAAATTGATACCTGTTAATTTGCACAGCCCTGGTTCGCAAGCCAACAAGCAAGCGGGTTGCAAGATTTTTTTCAAAAGATGTATCGTCATGTCCCGGATGTACCAACCGGATTTTGCCGTCTACATTGAGTTAGGCGTGCAGGAGTTTTCTTGCCGGCACGAATTGATGAAGAGCTCGACAGAATTATTCACTGTAGATTTACCTCTTTATTCATGTCGAATAGCAAATGGAGAAAATTATTCACGGTCCTTGATCGCCCCGAGCTAAACATAGTAGAAGCCATCTGGGAATTTATTGACTCTGAAAAAGAAGAACGGTGCTGCACCCCAAAATCAGACGACTTAGTGGAAAAATACGTAGATGACTTTAGCCTTGTTGGACCGTTCGCTTACAAGTATATTGAATGAGTCGAGACTCTGCACAAAACCCTTCCGCGTGGTTTTGAGAAAATCTCTTTCGCGCACCGGACCCAAGACGTATCTGGTGCGGTTGCTGCACTCAAGGAAGCCGGGAAATTTGAAATTGCCGAAACCGAAAGAAGTTTTCGTATCTATGGTTTCAAGCAGCGCGCCTAACCTGGCGTTCAAGCGGAGCTGCGCAAAAAGCCGTGCAGCCCGCTTAACTCTACGTTAAGCGTTATGAGCAACCAAGCCATGCACCCTGAACCAATCAATGCCTCATCTCCACCGTCGCCCAAGCCGTCAAATGGCAGTCGCGCCGCAATCGCTCTTGCTTGCTGGCTTCTATCTAGCATCGGAGCGCTGACGTCCCTGATGATGATCGTCGGAGTTTCTGTCGTCGCAGTTTTAACGGAGCCAATATCAGATGTCATCCAAAGTAGCAGTTTCTATCTTGGCATCGGTACCGCCTACTCATGGACAACTCTTGCAGTGATGACAGAAGGATGGGTAAGCAACAAGTTCGTGAGCTGGCATTGGCCACTGTTTGGCGGAATCGTTGGCATAGTTTGCGCAGTGTATTTCGCCGCGTTCATTCTGATTTGCCTGCCATGCGTTTTTCTCGGCATGTACCTTTGCTACTTTCACTTGGCTGGTCATACCCCCGATGAGCAAAATGCCACCTAACAGTGGGTGTCACGCCGCAGTCCTGGCGGCGCTCAATCCTTGAGATTCACCCCCAGAGCGCTCAGCTTTTTCGCAAACGAGTCCCTGCGCTTTGCCGCCTTTGCCGCTGTTTCGGTGGCCGCTTGAATGGCCTTGGGGCCTTTATTTGCCGCAGCTTGGATCAGCCCGAACTTGTGAGCAGCATCTGCCTCGGCCCGCTTGAACGTGGCAATCAGTTCAGCATGCGCAACGGGTGGATTCACACTGGCTCCCATATCAATCAGCGTTGTTTTTCTTAAATTTTGACGTTGGTGCGAAGCAAGGCGGTTCTCAATTCGCGCGGGGCCGGTTTGGAAACATCCACCTTTTGAACCTCGAGGTCGAACGAAGAGCCTGGCTTGATGCTGGTAGGCAGTATCTTTTTGGCTGGCAGCTTGGCGGGGTAGGTGCCTTTGCCAGGGCACATGCGAACGGAGAACCCGAATTCTTCGAGCAGGCCCTTCGCATACAGCTCCGCCAATTGGTGAAACGATACGAAGGTGGAGCGTTTCACGTCCTTGAGTCCGGGTTGGCTGACGTCGCGAACGAGCTCGAATTTGCCGAGCGAATCGCGCTGGGTGTCGGTAAAAGGATGCAGTACGAAAGTCTGACGAACGCCATCCTTTTTGGACACCAAAGTGTGCTCGACGGCGATATCAGTTAGGGAAGGTCTGCGCAATGCGCTTTGAGGTGTGCCGACGCGGCCTGATCGAACCAACTCGCAATCTTGGCCCGCAACGCAGCGGCGTTTCGCCCTTTG
>LNEG01000104.1 GCA_001464865.1 Burkholderiales bacterium Ga0074133 | reverse complement strand
GTGCCGGTTTGCCCGACTACATCAAGGAGATCACATGCGCACACACATTCTTTGGGGCGTTGCCGCCGCCGTTGTTCTGGCTACCGGTTGTGCCAGCATGGACGACACCCAGCGCCGCACCGCCACCGGTGCGGGCGTGGGCGCACTGGCGGGCGCGGTGATTGGGTCGGCCACCGGCGGGAACGCCGGCGCTGGCGCCGTGGTGGGCGCCGGCGTGGGGGCTCTGGGCACCTACATCTGGTCGCAGAACATGGAGCGCCAAAAGCGCGACATGGAGCAGGCCACGCGTGGAACCGGTGTGGTGGTGTCGCAGACGGCCGACAACCAGCTCATGCTCAACATTCCGAGCGACATCTCATTTGCTGTGGGCCGCTCGGACATCCAGGCCAACTTCGGCCCCGTGCTGGACCAGTTTGCCGCCGGCCTGCGCAACAACCCCGACAGCGATGTACGCATCGTCGGTCACACCGACAGCACAGGCAATGACAGCGTGAACAATCCCCTGTCGGTGGAGCGTGCATCCAGCACCCGCAATTACCTCACGGCACGGGGCGTGGACGGGCGCCGCATTGCCATCGACGGCATGGGCGAGCGCAGCCCGATTGCCACCAACGACACTGCCGAAGGCCGTGCACGCAACCGCCGTGTGGAAATTTTTGTGGGCGAACGGCCGCGCGGGTAACCGGATCGCCAGAGGCCGGGGGCCGCCCCGGCTAATTGCCTGCGCGCAGCAGGTTGGCCAGTTCCACTGCCGACTTCACCTGCATCTTGTCAAACACGCGCGAGCGGTGCACTTCGACCGTGCGGACGCTGATGTCCAGCTGATCGGCAATCAGCTTGTTGGGCAGGCCCGCCACGACCAGGTCCATCACATCGCGCTCGCGCTCGGTGAGGTCGCGCAGGCGCACCTGCAGGTCGCTGCGCTCCCGCAGGCGCGCAAGCCGCTCTGCCGACTGGGCCAGGGCCTGCTCGATGCGGTCTACCAGCACGTTGTCCGAAAAAGGCTTCTCACAGAAATCGAACGCGCCACGCTTGACGGTGTCGACCGCGGTGGGCACATCCGCGTGCCCGGTGAGAAAGATCACCGGCATGGTGGCCAGGTCGCCCCGCGCTGCCAGCACATCAAAAAGCGCCAGGCCGCTCATGCCAGGCATGCGCACATCCAGCAGCAGGCAGCAGGGCTGGCGCTGGGGCGGGCGCTTTTGCAGCATGGCGTCAAAAGCCTCGGCGCTGTCGAACGACTCGCTGGGCAGGCGGCGCGAACGCAGCAGCCAGGCCAGGGCCTCGCGCACGCTGGCGTCGTCGTCAACGATGTAAACAGTGGCGTTGGATACGGGTTCCATCAGGGGCTTTGCGCGGGAGGGGAGGCGACGGGCAGGGTGAAGGTGAATACCGTACCACGGGGTTCGTTGGCGGCAAAGCCGAGGAAACCGCCGTGCTGCTCGATGACGGTGCGGCACATGCTCAGGCCCAGCCCCATGCCCTCGCTGCGCGTGGTGTAGAACGGCGTGAACAGCTTGGCTGCCACATCGCTGTCGATACCGGTGCCCAGGTCGGTCACCGTGAACTTGATCCATCCCGCCCGCTGCCCGGTGGCTGTCTTGAGCACGCTGATATCCAGCACACGCTGGTGGATGTCGGGGTGGTCCATGGCCTGCATGGCGTTGCGCGCCAGGTTCAGCAGCACCTGTTCGACCATGGTGCGGTCGCACAGCACGGGCGGCAGGCCGGGCTCGACATGGGTCTGCACGCGCACGCGCAGCTTGCGGGCCTGCAGGCTGACCAGCGGCAGGATGGCGTCGAGCAACTGCTGCGCGGGGAGCGACTCACGTGCCTGGTCCCGCCGGCGCACGAAATCATGCACGCTCTTGATCACCTTGCCCGCGCGTTCGGCCTGGCGGGCAATCTGGGTGAGCGCCATGCGCACGCCCTCGACATCGTCCGCGCTGGGAGGGGTGCCGGGGGACTCGGTGCTACCCGTTGCCGTGCCGGTGCCGGCTGCGTAGGGCGCTGCGGGTGCCGTGCTGCTGGCAGGCTCCAGCAGGTTGATCGAGCCGGTGGCATAGCTGGAGATGGCGGCCAGGGGCTGGTTCAGTTCGTGACTGAGCAGCGATGCCATCTCGCCCACCGTGGCCAGGCGGGCCGTGGCCTGCAGGCGCTCTTGCGAGGCGCGCGACAGCTCCTCGATGCGGCGCTGCTCGCTGATGTCGAGGAATGCGCTCATCCAGCCCGTGTGCTGGCCCTGGGCATTGATGAGCGGCGCCTCGATGATGAGCACCGGAAAGCGCGTACCGTCCTTGCGCATGAAGACCGATTCAAAGCCTTCCCGCGGCGGCACCTCTCCCCCGGACAGACGCACTGCCTGCCGTTCGCGGTACTCGTCCACCAGCTCTGGCGGCCAGTAGGGGGCGGTCACGCTCTGGCCCAGCAGCTCGGCCGCACTGAAGCCCACCATGGCACAGAACGCGGGGTTGACGTAGGTGATGCGGCCCTCCAGGTCGCGCGCGCGCAGGCCCGTGACCAGCGAATCCTCCATCGCTTTCCGAAAGGCCAGGGCATCGGCAAGTTCGCGCTCGGCGCGCAGGCGGCGGCGGTTGTCGCGCACCAGCACCGCCATCACCGTGACCAGCGCAATCGACATGGCGGTCACCAGCGCCGTGAGCACGTTGGGAAAGAGGCTGGGCGCCGCGTGCCAGGTGTCCATGCGCAACACCAGCGTGCTGCCCGGCATGTCCAGCAGATGCTGCGAAGTGAACATGCGCGAGCCCTTGCGCGCAGCGCCCAGTACGGCCAGCCGTGTGCCGTCAGGCTCGATGAAAGACGCCTCCTGGCGCCGCGTGAGGTTGGGCGCCACCAGGTTGAGCAGGATCTCGCGCAGCGAGAACGTGGCCACCACAAACCCGGTGAGCTTGCCGCCAGAGGTCAGCGGCAGGCACAGGTCCATCATTTCCGAGCCCAGGCCGTCGCCGTGCGGCTGGAAATAACTGCTGGAATAGGCGGGGCTGCTGAGCCGGCGCGCGTTGGCGCAGGCGATGGCGGCGTCGGACTGGCTGCTCTCGCGCAGCCGCCTGTCCCAGGCCAGCGGGCGGTATGGCGACTGCTGGTGGTCGCGCACGCGCATCGCCGCGTCGCGCCACTCGATGCGGATCAGCTCGCGGTGGTTGCGCACCAGGTCGGCCGCACCGACTTCCCACGCAAGTTCGCCGGGGTCATTGGCATGCAGCGCCTGCAAGTTCTGCAGGGTGCGCGAGAGCGATACGCGGATGTCGGCCACGGCATCGGCTGCGTCGCGCTCCAGCTGGCTCTGGACCTGGCTTTCCTCATACCGGCCGGCAAGCCACACCAGCGTGGCGAGCATCGCCACCACCAGGCTCACCAGCGCCGTCCACAGCGACCATCGCCGCCACGCGCCGCGCCAGCGCTGCAGCAGCGTGCGGCGCCGGCGGGGCTGCAAGGGCGCTTCCAGCGGCGCGCCCAGGCCGGTGGTGCTGTCGTCAGGCGTGGGCGGATTCATGCCGTTGTCAGAGCACGCGGTGCTGCAGGGCTGGCAACTGTGCGCGCACGCTGTCGATCCGTGCGGCATCCACGGTTGCGGCCACCACTCCGGGGCCCTGATCGATCGAAGCGATCACGGTGCCCCAGGGGTCCACCAGCATGCTGTGCCCCCAGGTATGGCGGCCGTTTTCGTGGATTCCGCCCTGCGCCGGGGCCAGGACGTAGGCCAGGTTCTCCACGGCACGCGCGCGCAGCAGCAGTTCCCAGTGGGCCCGGCCCGTCGTGTAGGTAAAGGCACTGGGCACCAGCAGCAGGTCGGCCCCGGCGCGGGCGTGGGCCCGGTACAGCTCGGGAAAGCGCAGGTCGTAGCACACGCTCAGCCCCACACGCCAGCAGCGGCCATCGCGCGCCGGCAGGTCGAAATGCACGGCAGGGGCGCCGGCCTCAATCACCCGGCTCTCGTCATACTGCTCGCGCCCGTTGTCGAAACAAAAGAGGTGGATCTTGTCGTAGCGGGCCACCTGCGCGCCTGCAGGGTTGAACACCAGGGTCGTGTTGCGTACCTTGCCGGGCGCAGACGTCTGCATGGGGATGGTTCCCCCCACGATCCACAGGCCCAGCGAGCGTGCCGATGCCGACAGGAAATCCTGGATCGGGCCGCCAGCAGGTGTTTCCGCCAGGGGCAGCTTGTCGGTGTCGCGGTGCCCCATGATGCAGAAATACTCGGGAAGTACGGCCAGTTCCGCGCCTTCGTGCGCCGCCTTCTCCAGCAGCCGGTGGGCAGCCTGCAGGTTGTCATCAAGCCGGGTACCCGACACCATCTGGATGGCAGCCACTTGCATCATGAGGGTTCTCCAGTTTTGGGCGCCGGCGCCGGCGCGGCCGCTGGGGCAGCCTGCCCCGGCGCCGGGGCGGTGGCGTCCCGCGCGCGGCGGGGCACACGCACCACGCGGGGGTCCGTCCAGGTCCCGTCGATGCGGAACTCCTGCGTGGCGGCTTCGATCAGCGGACCGCGCAGGAACACCTGCGCCAGGAAGCTGCCCAGGCCGATCACCGGGTTGATGGCCGTGGCCACCAGCGAGGCCGTCATGGCGTTGATCTCGGGTACCACGACCACGCGCAGGTCCTGCGTTTCCGCCTCGATGTTGGCGCTGCCTTCCATGAGTACCGCGGCATTCACGCCCTTCATCTGCAGGTTGTTGGTGGTGGCCACGCCTTGCTCGATGCGGACATCGCCGCGCACAAAGTCGAACGCGAAACCTTCGCTGAAAACATCGCGGAAATCCAGCGCGAGTCGCCGTGGCAGCGACTGCAGGCTGAGTACCCCGAGCAGCTTGGCCAGGCCCGGGTCGGCTTTCAGGAACTGGCCGGACTCGACATTCAGGTTGATCTCCCCCGTCATCGACCGGTAGTCGGGGCTGAAGGGCGCGCCCATCCATGCCACCTGGCCCTCCATGCGCCCCTTGCCGCGGCGCACCACATTGGCCATGCCCATGCGGCCCAGGAGATCGCCCGAGTCACGGATGTCCAGCTTGAAGTTGAGCACCGTGCGGCGCTCGGAGGGCCTGGCGGCCGCAGCGCCTGCCGAGCCAGCCACCACCGCCCAGTTGCCGCTGGCGGTGAGGTTGGCTTCGGGCGACAGGATGTTGAACCGCGTCAGGCGCCACTCGCGCTGCACGCCCTCGCTGCCGCGGTTCTGTGCCTGTATCTCCACGCGGCCCAGTCGCTTGGCGCGCAGCTCGAAATCGTCCACCACGATGTCCAGCGCAGGCAGCGTGCCGGGCTGGTCATCGAGCAGCGCCTCCACCTGGTTCGCATCGCTTTGCGGCAGGCTGGCGCGGGACAGGCGGGCGTAGAGCAGCCCGCTGGGATGGTCTGCCGCACCGGGCTGCCTGAATTCAAGAAACCCGCTGAGTTCGCTGGCGTCCAGCGTGGCGCGCCAGGTGGTTCCGTTGCGCAAGGCTCCTGCCACCACGTTGTGCAGGGTGCGCCCCTGCAGGGTCAGCTCGCGCGCCCGAAGGGCGAGCGTGGTGGGCAGGTAGTCCTGCGCGTTGCCGGTGCTGCCCGTGCTTGCGGTTGCCAGGCCTGGCGGTGCGGCATTGGTCGGTGTGCTTGCGCCCGTGCCCGCGGCACCCGTGGTGGCCTGCGTGAGCACGTCTTCCCAGGTATCGACATCCACTTTTCCCTGCTGGATGTTGGCGGCCACGCCCTGGACCGGCATGGGCGCTGATTCGCCCTCACCCAGCCCGATGCCAATGGTGCCGCGCAGCACGCGCGCCTGGCCACCCGACAGCTCGCGCACATAGGTGGCCGAGCCGATGGCGCCCAGGTCCAGCGTGATCTGGTCGCGCAGCGGTGGCAGGCCTGCGGTACCCGCTGCGGTGGCGCTGGCCAGGCCGGTGAGAGACTCTCGCAGCACCTGGCTTTCAAAGCGCAGTGGCGTGCTGGTGCCGGCGGTTTTGGCCAGCGGGGCTGGCAGCGCCAGCGCCATGCCCTGCAGCGATGTGGTCACCTGAATCTCGGGCACACCGCGCCGGAATCCGAGGGTCATCGAGTACGGTGCGCTGCCGCTGGCGCGCCTCGCCAGCTGCGCGAGCATGCCCAGCTGCGTGGCCTGCTGCAGGCCTTCGGCCGTGGCCGTGCCCTGGGCGCGCAGTTGCACGGCGGATTCCGTGGCGGGTGCGTTGGGGGGCAGGGCACGCATGCCCCCTTCGAGCCGCACCGGGCCGCCCAGTGCCTGGGCCTGCATGTTCGTCAGCGAGAACCCGCTCTCGCTGAACTGCACGGTGCCCCGCGCGCGGGTGAGGGGTGGTGTGTCGGGCGTGATGCGGACCTCGTTGCCGGCCAGCACCACGCTGCCCTGCACCTTCGATTTCGCCATGTCGCTGATGGGCAGGCTCAGGCGCAACTTGAAGTCGGCATTGCCCGTGCCGGTGGCCTGGTCCAGCGCATTGGAGGTCATGCCGCCCAGGGGCGAACTGCTCATCAGCGCCAGCAATTCGGGCAGCGGCCCGCGTGCATCGGCGTCCACACCCACCACCGTGTGCGACAGGTCGGGAATGCGCGCATCCACGCGCGACAGGCGCAGGCCCGGCCGGCCCGCAAAGCTGCCGCTGGCCCCCCGCACCTGCATGGAAGAGCGCTCAAAAATCAGCTCGCCGCCCAGCTCGGTCAGGGCGGGCCAAGGCAGTGTGTTGGCCGGTTGCAGCTGTGGTGGAACATAGGCATAGGTCACATCCCTGACGCGCGCGGCAATGCGGAACTCGCCCTGCCTGGGGTCGTTGAACGGCAGGTCGTGCAGGTCGCCCTTCACGCGGAACTGCACATTGCTGGCCGTGCCCGCCACCACGGCGTCGCGCACGTAGTGCCGTGATTCCGCCGGAATCGAAAGGGGTAGGTAACGATGCACCCGCGTGCCGTCGGCGCGGTTGAGGTTTCCAGACAGGTCGAGCACGCCGGGGAACCGTGAACGATGCGGTGCCTTGGCCGCATCGGAGGTGTGCCAGGTGGCACGCGCTTCGCCCTGTGCGTCGGCATTGGCAAACTGCACGTCGGCGGCCTGTACCGCAATGCGCTCGCCTTCGATCTGCCAGCGCACATCCGCGCTCAGCCGGTCCAGTGGCAGCACGGGGTCTTCGAAAACACCGGGCAGCACCAGCGCGCCCGAGGAAATCGACAGCGCTGCCTTGCCGCCCGCCTGGGTCATGTCGATGTCCACGGTGGCACCGCGCAGACCGAAATGGACAGGGGCGCTGCCCGTGTGCTCGGCGGCCAGCGAAAGGCCGCGCACCCGGCCGCGCAACTGGTAGGCCTGCAGTGCATCCACCGGGCCCCGCCATGTGGCGCTGACCTCGTCCACCAGCCCGCGGGGTGCGTAAGTCGTCAGGGCGTGGTGGGCAGCGGCACTCAGGGGCAGCCTGGCACCAATCTGTGCCAGTGCCGCCAGGTCCAGCCGGTCGGCGCGGAAGTCGCCCTGCGCCGGCAGCTTGCCGCTGGCATCGGTATGCACCAGTCGCACGTTGCCGCCCGGCCAGTTCAGGCCGTCGCGGGTCTGGAACTGCAGGCCCTGCGTGAATAGTTCAAAGCCGCCCGCCAGCCGGCGCCCGCCCAGCCTGCCCTGCACTGCGTGGAGTTCCAGAGCCTGCAGGTCCTTGCCCAGCGTGGCGTTCACATCGGCCAGCGCCAGGTCGGCTGTTCCGCCCATCAGTTCACCGCGCTGGAAATCCGCCCAGGCGCGCAGCGCGCCGCGCCCCTCGGCCACATTCACCCCGTCGATCTGCGCGTGGCGGTGCAGCTGCGACACATCGACCCGCGCAAAGTCGGCAAACACCTGCCCGTTCCAGTGCTTCCAGTTGCCGTCGCGTGCGCGCAGCAGCGGAGCACGGAACAGGCCCGCCAGCGTGAACCGGTCGCCCCAGTCAGGCGGGGGGGTTGCATCCAGGCGCATGTGGTGGCGCCAGTTGCCATTGCGCAGCACCAGGTTGACATCGGTCAGCGCGAGCTCGGGCGCGCCGCGCTGCTCGTCGGTCCAGCGCAGGGTGCCGCCCTTGATGAAGACCTCGCCCTGCGAGAACACCCAGTCGGCAGCCGCGTTGCTGTCGCCGCCCGATTGCGCAAACTCCAGGCCCGCCACCTCGATGCGCCCGTCTGCGGTGCGGCGCACGTCGAGCACAGGCTCTTCTATATAGATCTGCTCGGCGTTCCAGTTGACCAGCGAGCGCGGGGACACTGCCACTACCACCCTCGGCAACCGCAGGGCCACCCGGCCGCTGGCATCGAGCAGCGCGACATCCAGCAGTTCGACCGATGGCACGAGGCTGTCGGTACGTGCCTCGATGGCGCCGATCTGCACGGGAACCCCCAGAACCTTTGTGGCATGCGCCTGGAGCTGCGGGCGAAATTCGCCGATTCGCGGCACAATCAATCCATGAAGGGCCCCCCACGCGATGGCCAGCAGCAGCCAGAAGGCGAGCAGCAGACCCAATGACCACCGCGCAAGACCTGCCATCATTTTCAGCAGGCGAGAGGGGTGCGAGGTGGGAGCGATCATGGTCAAACTGAATGTGGCAGGAATTATGACCCGCGGCCTCGGCCTGGGTTCAGTGCAAACGAGTGTCCTTGTGTACGCGGCCAGCTTCCGCGCGCCCCATGCAGACGCCGTCGGCTGACCCGCGCTGCGCGCCGCGCGTACCCGGCGTTGCGCTGGCGGAGCACTCGCGTTTTTTCCAGCGCCTGCATCGCCGTTACGAAGCCGATCTGCATCTGCTGCCGCCGGGCGTTCCCGTGCTGGCGACCATGCAGCAGGCCTGCGATGCCCTGCTGGCCCGCGGCCTTGACACCGGTGCGGCACTTCGCGTGCTGCGCCAGCTGGTGATGGAGCGACTCATTGCGCTCGACTGCGACAGCGATCTCCCACTGGCAGACGTGACCCGTGCAGTGACCGAGCTGGCCGAGCTGGCCCTGGACCGCGCCTGCACACATGCCCGCCGTGAACTGGATGAGCGGCACGGCGCACCCTGCGGCCCGCAAGGCCAGCCGGTCGAACTGTGGATCATCGGCATGGGCAAGCTCGGCGCGCGCGAGCTCAATGTTTCGAGCGACATCGACCTGATCTACGTCTACGAGCACGACGGCGAGACGGCAGGCATGCCCGACGGACGCGGCCGCATCTCCAGCCACGAATACTTCGCACGCGCCGTCAAGGCCATCTACAGCCTGGTAGGCGACACGACCGAGCACGGGTTTGTCTTCCGCGTGGACCTGGCCCTGCGCCCCAACGGCAACTCCGGCCCGCCTGCCGTGTCGCTGGCCGGGCTGGAGGAATACCTGCAGGTGCAAGGCCGCGAGTGGGAGCGGTTTGCGTGGCTCAAGAGCCGTGTGGTGGCACCGCGCGGCTGCATTGGCACCCCGGGCGTGCAGGCCCTGCGCGGCGTGGTCCTGCCGTTTGTGTTTCGCCGGTACCTTGACTACAGCGTGTTCGACGCGCTGCGGTCGTTGCACCGGCAGATCCGCGACCACGCGGCCAAGCGCAGTGCGGGCCACCCCGAGCGCGCCAACGACGTGAAACTCTCGCGTGGCGGCATTCGCGAGATCGAGTTCACCGTGCAGCTGCTGCAGGTGGTGCGCGGCGGGCAGTTCCCCGAGCTGCGGCGCCGCCCCACGCTCGACGCATTGCAGCGCGTGGCCCAGGCCGGCCTGATGCCCCAGGAAACCGCTGACGCCATGGCGCGTGCCTATGTGTTCCTGCGGCGGGTGGAGCACCGCATCCAGTACCTGGACGACCAGCAGACCCATGTGCTGCCCACGCGCGACGATGACCTGGCCTGGATCGCCTACACCATGGGCTACAGCGACTGCTGCGCCTTCCTGCACGAGCTGGACGCCCATCGCGAACTGGTGGCGCAGGAATTCGACACCCTGCTGGGCGGCAGCAAGAAGCAGTGCAATGGCGGCGGCTGCGGCGGCCCGCGCGCTTCGGCCCCGCCACCGCCCGAGCTGGAAAGCCTGCTCGAACAGCTGCCCCCGGGTTTCCGGGAGCGCGTGGCCGAGTGGCGCACCCATGCCCGCGTGCAGGGCCTGCGGGACGAGGCGCGCGCGCGGCTGTTCCGGCTGGTGCAGCGCACGGCCCAGTGGCTGACGGAAGGGCGCGTGACCGAAGAAGCGGCGCTGCGCTTTGCCAACTGGCTTGAACCCCTCTTGCGCCGCGAAAGCTACCTGGCCCTGCTGCTGGAGCGCCCCTCCGTGCATGAGCAGCTGCTGCACCTGCTCGGTGCTGCCAAATGGCCTGCCCGCTACCTGCTGCAGCACCCGGGTGTCATCGATGAGCTGGTGGGCGACTCGCTGCTGTCCGAACGTTTTGTGGTGGCCGATTTCGAGCGTGAGCTGGGCATGCGGCGGGCCTCGCTGCAGTCCACCGGCGAAGACGACGATGAGACCCTGCTCAACCTGTTGCGCCGCGCCCAGCACGCCGAAACCTTCCGCACGCTGGCCCGCGATGTCGAGCGCCGCATCACCGTCGAGCAGGTGGCCGATGACCTTTCGGCGCTGGCCGACAGCGTGCTGCGCATCACCGCGCAGTGGTGCTGGAGCCGCCTGAAGAACCGCCACCGCGAAACGCCGCAGTTCGCCATCATTGGGTATGGCAAGCTGGGCGGCAAAGAGCTGGGCTACGGCAGCGACCTCGATATCGTCTTTGTGTTCGATGACGACGACGAGAACGCACCGGAGGTCTATGCGGGCTTTGTCCGCAAGCTCATTAACTGGCTCACCGTGAAGACCGGCGAGGGCGACCTGTACGAGATCGACACCGCCCTGCGGCCCAACGGCAACTCGGGCCTGCTGGTCACCAGCTTCGAGGCCTACGCCAACTACCAGCAGCGCCGCGGCAGCAACACGGCCTGGACCTGGGAACACCAGGCCATGACCCGGGCCCGCTTCGTGATGGGCACCGAGCCGTTGCGCCAGCGCTTTGACGCCGTGCGCGAGGCAGTGATCACTTCGGAACGCGACCCTGCGGCCCTGCGCGAGGAGATCGTGGGGATGCGCGAACGCGTGCGCAGCGCCCACCCCGCGCCCGAGGGGCGCTTTGATGTGAAGCACAGCCCCGGCGGCATGGTGGATGCCGAGTTCGCCGTGCAGTATCTGGTGCTGTCGCAGTCTGCCGCGCACCCCGAGCTGGTGGCCAACGTGGGCAACATTGCACTGCTGCAGCGCGCCGAGCAGGTGGGGCTGCTGCCGCCTGGTGTGGGCATGGCCGCGGCCGATGCCTACCGGGAGCTGCGTCGCGTGCAGCATCGCGCGCGGCTCGACGAGGCGCCCACGCAGGTGGCCCTGGCCACCGTACAGGCTGAGCGTGACGCGGTGATGGCGCTGTGGGTGGCCGTGTTCGGCCCGCGCGGATAGCGTGCCGATGCTCCTGCCCGGGCCGGGTGCGCCGGGGCTCCTGGCCTCATCCGGCCCTTCTTTTGCCTAGTGTCAGTGGACTCAACTACGTGACAGCGTGATGACCCACGGACTGTCGTGCGCGCACGCGCTTGCGTGCTCGCCTGCGCTCGTGGGACTGGCGGCCACGCCCGCCCAGCCTTGACATTTACTGAAACAAAAAAGTTAATCAATCGTTTGATTAACAGTGTTGTAATCCGGGGCCATGCCATCCCCCGCTGCATCTTCCCGCCACCGAACGTCATCCACTCCGTTGCCCGTCGAGGCGGCGGCCGCGCGCACGCGGCTGCTCCATGCGGCCTTGCAGCTTTTTGCAGAGCACGGCTTCGCCAAGACTTCCATCCGTCAGATTGCCCAGACCGCGGCTGTCAATCCCGCCTCCATCAGCTATTACTTCGGCGACAAGAACGGGCTGTACCGCGCAGCCTTCACCGAGCCCATGGGCAGCCCCGTCTCGCTGGATGCCTGGCCCAAGGACGGCCCTGCGCCCAGCCTGCGCGAGGTCATCACCCTTTTGATCCACAGCTTCATGCAGCCCCTGCATGAGGGGCAGCTGGTCGAGTTGTGCATGCGCCTGCACTTTCGCGAGATGCTCGACCCGACCGGGCTCTGGGAGCAGGAGCTGGAGTGCGACATCAAGCCCGCCCACGCGGCGCTGGTGGCGTTGCTGTGCAAGGAGTTTGACCTCAGGACTGCCGACGACGACGTGCACCGCCTGGCCATGGCCATCACGGCCCTGGCGTTGCAGTACTACGTGGGCCGCGATGTGGTCCAGGCGGTGCGGCCCGGCCTCACGGCCAGCCCGCGCGCGCTGGCCGCCACCACGTCGCGGCTGGTGGACTTTGCCTGCTTCATGGTGGATGGCGAGCGCGAGCGGCGCCTTGCTGCGCGCAGCGCGCGGGGCAAGGCCGATCCGCTCGCCGTATCGGCCTGCACCTCCGACCCCAGGCCTGGCACAAGTCCGACCCGAAAAACCAGGACCTGATCTACCCATGCGATCTTCCCACCGCACTTTTTTCACGGCAGCGCTCACGCTCATGCTCGCCGCCTGTTCTACCACCCCGCCGCCCGCACAGGTGCAGACAGCGGTAGCCACGGGCTGGCAGGCCCCGCTGCCACACAGCGGGTCTTTGGAGGGCCTCGCCCGATGGTGGGCGCAGGTGGACGATCCCCTGCTGGTCGAGCTGATCGAATCTGCCCAGGCCGTCAGCCCCGGCATTGCACAGGCGAGTTCGCGCATTGCCCAGGCGCGTGCCACCCAGGTCGCCAGCAGGGCGGCACTGGTGCCATCGCTGGACGGCCAGGCCAGTGCTAGCCGGGGTTTCAACGAGCAGGTGCGCAGCACGGCCACCACAGTGCAGGCCGGGCTGCAGGCCAGCTGGGAGCTGGATCTTTTCGGTGGCAATGCAGCGACCAGGACGGCTGCAGGGGAGCGGCTGGCGGGCGCCCAGGCGCTGTGGCACGAGGCCCGCGTGAGCGTGGCCGCCGAGGTGGCCTTGCAGGTGAGCAGCGTGCGCAGCTGCCTGCAGCAGCTGGACGTGGCGGTGCGCGATTTGCGGTCCCGCGAAGAGACATCGCGCCTGTCGGGCCTCACCGAGCGCGCCGGGTTCACGGCCCCCGCCACCGCGGCACTGGCCCGCGCCAGCGCTGCCGAGGCCGCGGCCCGCCTGTCACAGCAGCGCACCCAGTGCGATGTGGACACCAAAGCCCTGGTGGCCCTGACCGGCTGGGAAGAGCCGCGCCTGCGCACCCGGCTTGCGACCCGGCCCGGGCAGGTTGCGCCCGATGCCCTCTTTGCCATTGCCACCCTGCCGGCACAGGTGCTCGCGCAGCGGCCTGATGTGTACAGCGCCGAGCGTGACGTGGCCGCAGCCAGTGCCGATGTGGGCAGCGCCCAGGCACAGCGGTATCCGCGTCTGGCGCTTTCCGGTTCCTTGGGCGCTGCATCGGTGCGCACCGGCGGCGTCACCACCGACCTGAGTACCTGGACCATCGGTCCCCTGGCGCTGAGCGTGCCGATCTTTGACGGCGGTCGCCGCGCGGCGCAGGTCGATGCGGCGCAGGCCCGCTACGACGAGGCCGCCGCCGTGTACCGCGCTCGCGTGCGCCAGGCGGTGAGCGAGGTCGAGCAGGCGCTGGTACGCCTGCAGGGCACGGCAGAGCGCAGCGCCAGCGCCCGCATTGCAGCCGAGGGGTACCGCGCGTCTTTCGAGGCCACCGAGGCACGCTGGCGCGGCGGCCTGGCCAGCCTGGTGGAACTGGAAGACGCCCGCCGCACGGCGCTTGCGGCAGAGAACGCGCTGGTGGCCCTGCAGCACGAGCGCATGGCCGCCTGGGTGGCGCTGTACCGCGCGGCAGGCGGCGGATGGAATGGGTGAAACACCCCCTGAGTCGCTTCGCGCCTCGCCCCCTCCCGACTTGCCCAGCGAGTCGGGACGGCGACGCCCCCGGTGCACGCAAGCGAAGCGCCGCATGTGCGGCTTGGAGGCCCTTGCACGGGGGCACTGGCCTGTGGCTGCGCCAGTTTCATCCCCTGCGGATGGGCCGTGGCGAAACGGAAAGCTGATATGAATTCTTCAGGACGAAAGCCAATGCAAAACTTCTCTTCTTTCAAGCTCTCTCCCAACGCCCTTGCAGTGATCACTGTCTGCTTGCTGGCCGTGGGCGGCGCCCTGGTGTTCTCGGGTGCATCGCGTGCGGCCGATGAACCCAAAGCGGCCCATGCACAGCGCCCGGCCCTCACGGTGAGCACGGCGCAACCCCAGCGCACATCGGTGCCCATCCGGCTGGCCGCCAATGGCAGTATCGCTGCGTGGCAGGAGGCCCTCATCGGGGCCGAGGCTAACGGGTTGCGCCTGACGGAAGTGCGGGTGAATGTCGGCGATGTGGTCAAGGCGGGGCAGGTGCTGGCCACGTTCTCGTCCGATACCGTGCAGGCCGAAGTGGCCCAGGTGCGCGCGAGCCTGCTGGAGGCGCAGGCCACCGCCGCCGAGGCCGCGGCCAATGCCGAGCGGGCACGGTCGCTGCAGGCCACCGGCGCGCTGAGCCAGCAGCAGATCCAGCAGTTCACCACGGCCGAGCAGACCGCGCAGGCCCGCGTGGAAGCCGCCCGCGCTTCGCTGAATGCGCAGCAGCTGCGCCTGCGCCACACACAGGTGCTGGCGCCCGACAGCGGCGTGATCTCGGCCCGCACGGCCACTGTGGGCGCGGTGGTGGGTGCGGGCACCGAGCTGTTCCGCATGGTGCGCAAGGGCCGGCTGGAGTGGCGGGCCGAAGTCACATCCACCGAGCTGCGCAGGATCAAACCGGGCGACAAGGTGATGGTGACTGCTGCCAGCGGCGCCACGGCCGAGGGCACGGTGCGCATGATTGCGCCCACGGTGGACCCGCAGACCCGCAACGGGCTGGTGTATGTCGACCTGCCTGCCGGGGCTGGGGCCGGGGCTGGTGTGGGGTCGGCGGCCATCCTGGCGGGCATGTTCGCGCGTGGCGAATTCGCGCTGGGCCAAAGCGATGCGCTCACGGTGCCGCAGGAGGCACTGGTGGTGCGCGACGGCTTCTCGTATGTGTTCGTGGTGGGGCCGGACAACCGGGTGCAGATGCGCAAGGTGAACACCGGGCGGCGCGTGGGCGAGCGGGTGGAGGTGCTGTCGGGGCTGGACGCGGGCGTGTCCATCGCCGTGCGCGGTGCCGGGTTTCTGAATGATGGCGATCTGGTGCGCGTGGCAGCAGCGCCGGCAGCCGTTTCAAACGCTCCAGCGGCCGATTTGATGCCAAAAGCGCCTGGGGTCCAGGTATCAATTGCCCCTGTAGCTATCAATTAAGGAGCATTCCGATGAATGTCTCTACCTGGTCGATCAAGAATCCCATACCTGCGCTGATGCTGTTCGTGCTGCTGACCTTTGGTGGTCTGCTGTCGTTCAACGCCATGAAGGTGCAGAACTTCCCCGACATCGATTTGCCCACCATCTCGGTGACTGTCGCGCTGCCGGGGGCCTCGCCCGCCCAGCTTGAAAACGATGTCGCCCGCAAGATCGAGAACAGCATCGCGACGCTGCAGGGCCTCAAGCACATCTACACCAAGGTGCAGGACGGCGGTGCCACCATCACGGCCGAGTTCCGCCTGGAAAAGCCCACGCAGGAGGCGCTGGACGACGTGCGCTCTGCCGTGGCGCGCGTGCGCGGCGAGCTGCCCGGCGATGTGCGCGACCCCATCGTGACCAAGATGGACCTGGCCGCCCAGCCCGTGCTGGCCTTCACCATCGCCTCGGCCCGCATGGACGACGAGGCGCTGTCCTGGTTTGTGGACGACACCGTGGCCAAGAAGCTGCTGTCGGTGCGGGGTGTGGGCGCGGTCACCCGCGTGGGTGGCGTGGAGCGGCAGGTGCATGTGGCGCTGGATCCGCTCAAGCTGCAGGCGCTGGGTGCCACGGCGGCCGATGTGTCGCGCCAGTTGCGCCTGGTGCAGACCGAAAGCGCAGGCGGGCGCACCGACCTGGGCGGCAGCGAGCAGCCCGTGCGCACGCTGGCCACGGTGCAGTCGGCGCAGGAGCTGGCGCAGCTGACGCTGGCGCTGCCCGACGGCCGCCACATCCGGCTGGACCAGGTGGCCGAGGTGTCGGACACCACGGCCGAGCGCCGTGCGCTGGCCCTGCTCAACGGCAAGCCGGTGGTGGGCTTTGAGGTGGCGCGCAGCAAGGGCGCGAGCGAGGTGGAGGTGGGCGCTGCCGTGCAGGCGGCCCTGAAGGAGCTGCGCGAGCAGCACCCGGACCTGGCCATCACCGAGGCCTTCAACTTCGTGCAGCCGGTGCAGGAGGAATACGACGGCTCCATGCACCTGCTGTACGAGGGCGCGCTGCTGGCCGTGGTGGTGGTGTGGCTGTTCCTGCGCGACTGGCGGGCCACGTTCGTATCGGCCGTGGCGCTGCCGCTGTCGATCATCCCGGCGTTCATCGGCATGCACCTGCTGGGCTTTTCCATCAACGTGATCACCCTGCTGGCGATGTCGCTGGTGGTGGGCATCCTGGTGGACGACGCCATCGTGGAGGTCGAGAACATCGTGCGCCACCTGCGCATGGGCAAGACGCCCTACCAGGCCGCCATGGAGGCGGCAGACGAGATCGGCCTGGCGGTGGTGGCCACCACCTTCACGCTGATCGCGGTGTTTCTGCCCACCGCATTCATGAGTGGCATTGCGGGCAAGTTTTTCAAGCAGTTCGGCTGGACGGCCTCGCTGGCGGTGTTTGCCAGCCTGGTGGTGGCGCGGGTGCTCACGCCCATGATGGCGGCCTACATCCTCAAGCCCATCGTCACCGCGCATGAGCAGGATCCGGGTTGGATGCGCGTGTACCTGCGCTGGGCGGCCTGGTGCGTGCGCCACCGCTGGCTCACGTTTCTCGGAACGGGGGCGTTTTTCATCGGCTCGCTGGCGCTGATCCCGCTGCTGCCCACCGGCTTCATCCCGCCAGACGACAACTCGCAGACCCAGGTGTACCTGGAGCTTCCGCCGGGCGCCACGCTCGCGCAGACGCGCGCCGTGGCCGAGGACGCGCGCCAGCGCATTGCGGGCGTCGAGCATGTGAAAAGCGTCTACACCACCATCGGTGCGGGCTCGGCCGGCTCCGACCCGTTCATGGGTGGCGCCAACGCCGAAACCCGCAAGGCGACGCTCACCATCCTGCTGGCCGAGCGGGGCGACCGGCCACGCAAGCAGGGCATCGAAAACAACATCCGCGCCGCGCTGGAGACGCTGCCTGGCGTGCGCAGCAAGGTGGGCCTGGGGGGCGCGGGCGAGAAATACGTGCTGGTGCTGTCGGGCGACGACCCGCAGGCGCTGACCGCGGCGGCGCTGGCGGTCGAGAAAGACCTGCGCACTATCCCCGGCCTGGGCAGCATCTCTTCCACCGCCAGCCTGGTGCGCTCCGAAATTGCCGTGCGGCCCGACTTTGCCCGCGCGGCCGACCTGGGGGTGACCACCAGCGCCATTGCCGAAACCCTGCGCATTGCCACTGTGGGCGACTACGACGTGTCACTGCCCAAGCTCAACCTGGCCTCGCGGCAGGTGCCCATCGTGGTCAAGCTGCAGGATGGCGCCCGACAGGACCTGTCGGTGCTGGAGCGCCTGCCGGTGCCGGGCAGCAAGGGCCCGGTGATGCTGGGCCAGGTGGCCACGCTGGAGTTCAGCGGCGGCCCGGCCGTGGTGGACCGCTATGACCGTGCCCGCAACGTCAACTTCGAGATCGAGCTGTCGGGCGCGCCGCTGGGCGACGTGACCAAGGCCGTGGCCGCGCTGCCGTCCATCCAGAACCTTCCGCCCGGCGTACGCCAGATCACCATCGGCGACGCCGAAATGATGGGCGAGTTGTTTGCCAGCTTCGGGCTGGCCATGCTGACCGGCGTGCTGTGCATCTACATCGTGCTGGTGCTGTTGTTCAAGGACTTCCTGCACCCGGTCACCATCCTGGCGGCGCTGCCGCTGTCACTGGGCGGGGCGTTCGTGGGGCTGCTCATTGCGCAAAAGAGCTTCTCGATGCCCTCGCTCATCGGGCTCATCATGCTCATGGGCATCGCCACCAAGAACTCGATCCTGCTGGTGGAGTACGCCATCCTGGCGCGGCGCGAGCACGGCATGAGCCGGTTTGATGCCCTGATCGATGCGTGCCACAAGCGGGCCCGCCCGATCATCATGACCACGCTGGCCATGGGCGCGGGGATGATGCCGATCGCGATCGGCATCGGCGCTGCCGACCCGAGCTTCCGCTCGCCCATGGCGGTGGCCGTGATCGGCGGGCTGATCACCTCGACCCTGCTGAGCCTGCTGGTGATCCCGGCGGTGTTCACGGGGGTGGACGATGTGGGGCAGTGGCTGGGCCGCATGCTGCGCCGTGCGCGCGGTTTGCCTGCCAGAGAGGCCGAGCCGCAGATGCCACACCCTGGCGGTGCAACATCGTCGCCGCAGTGAGGGCACGTTTGCCGGGCCGGGCGGGCCGCAAAGAGGGGCCCGGCCCGGCTGGTGGCAGACAGGTGGTGCGTGCAAGGCGGAGTTCGGCATCCTGTCTGCCGAGATATGGGGCAATTCCTGCTTAGGCGTGACGATTGGCCGCCCGGCGTTCTCCCATAATCCGAAGTTGTTATGAACCTCGTCAGCCTCAGCATCGAATCGATCCAGTTGGGCCACCCATTGCCGTTTGCGCTGCGGGGCACCGACGGCGCGCTGCTGGCCAAGAAGGGCTATGTGGTGCGCTCGCTGGAAGAGCTGGCCACGATGGTGGGGCGCGGACGCCAGCTGTGCGTGGACACGGATGAATCGGGCGAAAGCTACCGCGCTTACCTCGCGCAGCTTCAGCGGATGCTGATTGCCGATACCAATCTGGGCCAGATCGCGGCCATGAAGATGTCGGCGGCCGAGGACCCCGTGGCGCGGGAGCGGGGGCGTGTGCTGCCCGAGTGGCCCGAGCTGCAGTTGCGGGCCACCCAGTTGCTGCGCGCCCCGTCACCCGCGGATTTTGCCGGGCGATTCCAGCCGTTGCTGGAAGAGCTGGCCCGCCATTGCGAAAACACCCCGGACGCCACGCTGCTGGCACTGGTCTACCTTTCCGCGCAGGAAGCGCGCATGTACAGCGCCACGCATTCCATGCTCGTGTCCTGCGTGTGCATGGTGGTTGCACGCGAGATGTTCCGCTGGCCTGATGCGCGGGTGCATGTGCTCGGGTCTGCCGCACTCACGATGAACATCGGCATGTCCGAGCTGCAAGACCAGCTCGCCCAGCAGTCACACCCCCTGACGGCCCAGCAGATCGCTGCGGTAGAAGCCCATTCCGCCCGTTCGGAAGCGATGCTGCGCCAGCTGGGCGTGTCCGACGCGGTGTGGCTGGAAGCGGTGCGTTGCCATCACCACCGCACACCGGGGCCCCTTGCCGGCAAGAGCGAAGCGCAGCAGATGGCCCGACTGATCCAGCGAGCCGATCTTTTTGGCGCGCGCCTGGCGCCCCGCGCCGCCCGTTTGCCGATGCCGGTGACAGCCGCCATGCAGGCCAGCTACTACGACGAAGCGCAACAGGTGGACGAAGCCGGTGCGTCCCTGGTCAAGACGCTGGGGGTCTACCCGCCTGGCTCTTTCGTGCGCCTTGCCAGCAAGGAAGTCGGCGTGGTCATCCGCCGGGGCGTCACCGCCACGACGCCCCGGGTGGCGGTTCTGACCAACCGTGATGGCATGCCTACCGGCGAGCCCATCCCGCGTGACACGGGCATGCCGCCCTGGAAGGTGACGGGCGTTGTCGCTTCGCGCGACGTGCGCGTGAGCCTGCCGCTCGACCGCCTTCTGGCCCTGGCCTGACCGCCCGGCCGCTCCGTCCCCCCATCGGGCCCACGGGCTCCGTTTTCATCGGCACCCCCCTTCTGCATGCCCACCCCGGCCGGCAGCTGCCCGCTGCCGGTCAGCGGTCAGGTGCCGTTTGCCATGCGGTGGAAGCACTTTCCCCGGGTCAGGGAAGGTTGCCTTGCGTGTTTTATCATTTTGCGCAACATTTCCTAACAAATGCCTGAATCCAAAACGTCCGGTCGCCCGTATACCAATCAGTACAAATAAAAACTGAATTGGACAAAAAGTGATTAACCGGTTAAATTGGGGCACCTCCAGCGCAATACGTCCAGCCATGAACATTCTTTTCAGACTCTTCCAGACGGCTTCTGTGGGTGTGCTGGTGCTCACTGCGCCGGTGGCGTGGGCGTCTGAAGGCGCTGCGGCCTGCCCTGCCACGCTTCAGCACACCTACCTTCGCCTGCAGGATGAAAAGCCCCAGTCGCTGTGCCAGTACAGCGGCAAGGTTGTTCTCGTCGTCAACACGGCCAGCTTCTGCGGGTTCACGGGCCAGTACAAAGGCCTGGAAGAGCTCTACAGCCGTTACAAGGACAAAGGTCTGGTCGTGCTTGGTTTCCCCTCGAACGATTTTTCGCAGGAGACCGGCAGCAATCAGCAGATCGCCGAGTTCTGCGAGAACACCTTTGGCGTGAAGTTTCCGATGTTCGCCAAGACCAGCGTCAAGGGGCCGGAAGCCTCCCCGCTGTTTCGCCAACTGGCCCAGCTGTCGGGCACAGCGCCGCGCTGGAACTTTCACAAATACCTGCTGGGGCGTGACGGAAAACTGGTGGACCAGTATTCGAGCCTGACCGCCCCCGACAGCAAGGGACTGCTGCGTGCGGTCGAGCAGCAGCTTGCGGTGGCCGCACCGCGGTGAGTGACATGTTTGCTTTAACTTTCTTTCAATTGGTGGCGCAATCGGGCCGGAACTTTGTGCGCAGTTCCTCCCTCTATCCACTGCGCGCCGATGGACGGCGCCAGACAAGTTTGACGTTGCGAAGCCTTTCGGGCCCCCGGGTTCCGACTGACCTCCTGGAGCGCTTCTCCTCCCTCCCTCTCTTATTCGTTTCGGGACGCTTCGCAACCTTTTTATTCCCGGCACAGGCTTATGGAGCCTGCGCGGTAGAAGGGTCATCGGCTGCAACGGCCGAGAAACCGGTCTCGCGCAGTGCTACCTCCTGGGCCCAGGGGCCCGCCCTGGGCTTGTCGGCAGCACCACGCGATCCTCGGTTTTCGACCGTTTCGCTTCGATGCCTGCTGCCGCGCAGGCTCCTGGGGAGCCGGCCATGAAAGTCGCCATCGTCGGTTCCGGCATCTCCGGTCTTGCTGTGGCGCACCAGTTGCGCAACGAAGCACACATCTCGCTTTTTGAGGCAGGCGACTACTTCGGTGGCCACACCCATACGGTGGATGTCACCCTCCGCGACCCGCTGGGCAACATGGTCACGCACGGCGTGGACACGGGTTTTCTGGTGTTCAA
>LNEG01000103.1 GCA_001464865.1 Burkholderiales bacterium Ga0074133 | reverse complement strand
GAAACGATCACTTTTCCGCGTTGTGCCACACCTGGTTGGCTGACGTGACCGATGCGCCAGAAGTGATGGGTTTATTGGTATTTGGAGACACAGTGAAGCCCAGCTCACAACAGGCCATTGCCCAACTGCATGCTCTCGGCATCCAGACCGTCTTGGTCACCGGGGACAACAAGGGAAGCGCAAGCGCAGTAGCCAGCGCGTTGGGCATCGATCAGGTTCGTGCTGATGTGCTGCCGGAAGGCAAGGCGGATATCGTGGCGCAGCTCAAGTCAGGTGGCAGGCACGTTGCGATGGTGGGTGACGGCATCAACGACGCGCCCGCTCTGGCTGCGGCGAATGTGGGAATTGCCATGTCCACGGGCACCGACGTGGCCATGCATGCTGCGGGGATCACGCTGATGCATGGTGACCCCGCGTTGATCGCAGATGCCATCGACATCTCTCGGCGCACGTACGCAAAGATCCGTCAGAACCTTTTCTGGGCATTCGCGTACAACGTGGTCGGGATCCCCTTGGCTGCATTTGGCCTGTTGAATCCTATGGTGGCGGGAGCAGCTATGGCCCTCAGCAGCGTGAGTGTGGTGACCAATGCGTTGCTGCTGCGTTCTTGGAAGAGGTAAGGACTAGCGCCAGATCCGACAACGGATCCTGTCAGATGCAGACCGCGTTTGTCCATCGCTATCCGGTCGAACTCAAGAGGTTCTGTGAACGTGCTGATGGTGCACATCTGGTGCGTGGGGGTGAGCGTGGGTCATAGGCTCATGGGTGTGCTTGTGACTGTGGCTTTCCGCCAAACGCAGCACCACTCCCGCCAGCATCACAACTCCGCCCAGCAGCATCAACAATCCCGCAGCACGCTCCCAGAATACTGCTGGCAGAGACGCACAACTGGCCTCCAAGCATGGTGGCATGACGGCGGGCACTTTCGCGGTGCCCCCGCTGCTTTAGCGGGGGGCTGTGCGTATATTTTCTGGGCGGGATACTGGCGCCCATGGCCTTCGCAGCGCCCCCTGAAACCAAACTAAACACGGCGCAGATCCGTCAAGCGGTGGGCGGGCACCATGTCACCGACGGACGCCATTGGGGGCATGACTACTTCCTGGATGTCCGCCTAGAGCGTTCAGAAAACGGCCGCACACGCGCCGGACGCTGGAGCACGCAGAACAACCAACTCTGCCTGCTGCTGCCCGAGGTCAGCAAGGTCTCGCCCGTCTGCTTTGACGTTGTGCGCGTTGGGGAGGAATTGCAGTATCGCGATGCGGGCAGTGTGGTGTACGCAGGCACGGTCAGAAAGAGTCCGTCTCGTTGAGGCTCCTCGTCAGTCTCTACGGCGTTTGCCCCGCCTTGGCCCCACGCGGGACCTTCGGCACTATTGGAGGTTGGTCACACTTCCACGCGTTGAAGTAAACCTCGTCGCCCACTGCTATACCAGTGCCCGGGTCCACTTTGGCGAAGTGCCCGCGCGCTCGGGTCACTTGCCTTTGGATGAATGCAAAGCGGTCATTGGGGCGAATCTCCATTCCCTGGCAGCGAGGGCTACCCGTCTTCAAGAATTCTTCTGCGCTGACCAGTTTGGTGACTTTGCCGATTCTCCAGCCATCGGACACAGCATATTGGTTCTCATAGACTGGGGTGCTGCAGCCTGAAAGCACCAGCAAAGCCAGCGCAGTAGCAATCGACAGCATCGAGTTTTTCATAGTTAAAGTTCCTTTGCCTCAGTCTTGGGACATCTGGTCTGGTCAATGCCTGTGCTGGTGGTGAACATCCGGCGCATGGGGATGGGCGTGGGTGACCGGCTCATGGAAGTGCACATGGCTGTGGCTCCCCGTGGGCATCACGTCATGAACGTGCGAATGGTGTCCATCGTCATGACGGTGGGCGTGCTCATGCTCCCTCGGCTCGTGCGTATGTTCATGCCCGTGGCTCTCGGCCAAATGCAGCAGCACCCCCGCAAGCATCAGAAGACCACCGAGCAGCATCAGCCACCCCGCAGACCGTTCACCGAAGCCGAACGCTACAGCCGCACCTATGAAAGGTGCAAAGGCGAACACGGAGCCAGTCCGCGCCGCCCCAAAAGCCCGCTGTGCCAGAAGGTAGAACCGAAGACTCAAGCCATACCCCGTGGCCCCCACGGCAAAGAGCCCTAGAGCAGCCGTCAGGGAGGGCAAAGGCTCTCCTGCCACCATGGCAAGACATGCTGTCGCAGCGGCACCCAACGACGACTTGGCCATCACGACCTGGCTGGGATCGCGCTCGGCCAGTCCCCGGGACAAGGTGTTGTCCACACCCCAGGCCACCGTCGCCAGCAGCACGGCAAGCAGACCGAGCAACTGCGCGCCTCCCTGCAGGCCCTGGTCCATGACCAAAGCCATGCCACCGGCCAGCAAAAGAAGCATGGCAGCCCACACACGGCGGTCCATGGTCTCGCTGTACAGCCACCACGCAAGCGTAGCGGTGAACAGCGCTTCCAGAGTGAGCATGAGCGACGCGCTGGCGCCGCTCGTGTGTTGCAGGCCCCAGGACAGGGCGACAGGTCCCAGCGCGGCGCCAAACCCCGCCATGGCGATGAGGCGCCCGGCGTCGGATCTCTGCAACCTTGCCTCGTGAGCAGCGGTCCGCAGGGACAAGGCACCAACGACAGCCGCCCCTGCATACAGCAACGCGGCCGTTGTGAACGCGCCCAGCCCGGCACCCAGGCGTTGAACCAGCGGGGTGCTGATGCCAAACAGGGCTGCAGCCAGCAAGGCTAGCAGACCACCTTGCAGTGCAGGCAAGGACAGGGAGCCGCGCGCCATGGGCCTTACTTCACCGTGAATCGAACAGTGACGGTCTTTTTGCTGTTGGTCGTGATCAGCGCAACCACCTTTGTGCCCTTGACCAACTTCACGCCCTTGGCCTCCAGCTTGTTGCCGCCTGCAGATTTCAGGGGCGCCTCTGCCTTTTCAGTGCCGTTCAGCACGGTGAGCTTGCCGCCAAACTTGGATGCGTCCGCATCCTCGTCGTGGTCCACGATGTAGATTGCCGCGCCGTCAGCGGTGGCGACCAACTCGAACGACAGGTCGGAGGCGGTTTGCACCACGCCGCCGTGAGCAGGCTCGGCTGCACCATGGGCCATTGCAGCAGGCGCACTTGTCAGGGATGCCATCACGATTGCGGTGGCTGCCAGCAGTTGGGAGAAGTTCTTTTTCATGGTCATTTGGGTTTCCTTCCGTTGAGTTTGTTTCACTGGCGCGCTTCAAAAGGCAGCGCACCAAGGCCTATCAAAAAGTGGGTGAGAATTAAGCTGGAGCCTGGGATCAGAAGGCCTCCTGGCCTATGGGTTCGCTTTCGGCTTGCGCGCTGCTGCCCTCAATCAAGCGCCGGGTGGCACTTTCGCCGAAAAGCCAGAACATCACGGGCGTCAGCAGCGTGTCCAGCAAGGTCGAGCTGACGAGTCCACCAAAAATCACGACCGCCACCGGATGCAGGATTTCTTTACCAGGTGCATCGGCCGCCAGCAGCAGCGGGGTCAGCGCAAAGGCAGCCACCAGCGCCGTCATCAACACCGGGGTCAACCGCTCCAGCGAGCCGCGCACGACCATGGGTTGGCCGAAGACCTCACCCTCGAACTTGCACAGGTTGATGTAGTGGCTGACCTTCAAAATCCCGTTGCGTGTGGCAATGCCCGCCAGCGTGATGAAGCCCACCATGGAGGCCACGGACAGGCTCACCCCCGCCAGCCACATCGCGGCCACGCTGCCGATGAGCGCCAGCGGAATGTTGGCCATGATGATCCCGGCCAACACCGCCGACTTGTAGCGTACATACAAAACGAGAAAGATCATTGCCAAAGACACCAGCGACAAGCCGACGATCAGTTGCATCGCTTGCTCCTGGGCCTGGAACTGGCCTTCCAGACTCAGAAAGGTCCCCGGTGGCAATGGCGTCTTTGCCATCACCGCACGAATGTCTGCAATGACTCGGCCCATGTCGGAGCCGTCCGTGTTGGCATAAACGACGATGCGCCGACGACCGTTTTCTCGGCCAATCTGGTTGGGGCCATCGGTTTCCTGGACCGTGGCGATGGCAGACACCGGTATCTGCCCCGCAGGCGTGTCGATCAGCGTGCGAGCCAGATCCTGAGGACTGCGTTTGTCATCGGGCAGGCGCAGCACCAGTTCATAGCGGCGCAGGCCGTCCACAATCTGCGCACCATGGGCACCATCCGTCAGGGCCTGCAGCACCCGCACCGCCTCGCCAGGAGACAGCCCAACCTGCGCGGCCTTGCGGTGGTCCAGCCGTACCGTGATCTGGGGGATCAGCACCTGCTTTTCCACGGTCAGATCCACCAGCCCTGGAACGCCCGAGAGTCCCTGGCGCATCTGTTCGGCCAGGCCCCGCAAGGTGTCCGTATCGTCGCCGAAGATCTTGAGCGCGATCTGCGCCCGCACCCCTGACAAGAGGTGATCCAGGCGGTGGGAGATAGGCTGGCCAATGGCCACCTGGGCTGGAAGGACGGCCAAACGGGCACGGATGTCTGCCATCACGGCCTCGCGGTCCCGGGCGGACCGCTTCAGGTCCACATCAATCTCGGCCGAATGCACGCCTTCGGCATGTTCATCCAGCTCGGCCCGCCCCGTCCGGCGCCCCACCTGGGTGACCTCGGGGACCTCAGCAATCAGCGTCTCCGCCAACGCGCCCATGCGATTGGCTTCCGCCAGCGCAGTGCCTGGGTTGAACACCATGCCCAGCACCAGCGAACCCTCATTGAAGGCAGGCAGAAAGGCGCGTGGAAAAAACGGGACGCTCGCAGCTGCTGCAGCTACCGCTAGTGCCGCGACAGCCATCAGCACCTTGGCGCGAGAAAAAGACCAGCTGAGCACTTGCGCATCCCACCGCTTGAGCCAGGCGACCAGGGTGCTGTCACCATGGTCCAGTCGTTTCATCCCTGGCAACAGGTAAAGGCACAGCACCGGAGTCACCGTCATTGAGACCAGCATCGATGCCAGCACCGACACGATATAGGCGATGCCCAGGGGCGTGAACAGGCGCCCTTCGATGCCCGGCAGCGCAAACAGCGGCACAAATACCAGCACCACGATGGCGGTGGCGTAGACGATGCCCGAGCGGACTTCCACGCTTGCACGACGAACGACTTCCAGCATGGACAGTGGATTGCCTTGGGCGCGGTTCTGCTTCAGCCTGCGCAGGATGTTCTCCACATCCACCACCGCGTCATCCACCAGCTCGCCGATGGCAATGGCCAGACCGCCCAGGGTCATGACGTTGATGGACTGGTCCAGGAGCCTGAACACCATGGCCGTCACGGCCAGCGACAACGGAATCGCCACCAGAGAGATCAACGTGGTTCGAGCGGACAACAGGAAGGCGAACAACACGATGGCCACCATGATGGCGCCATCGCGCAGGGCCTCGGTCACATTGCCGATGGATGCTTCGATGAAGTCCGCCTGGCGAAACAACACCTTCGGAGCAGCCAACCCCACGGGCAGCCCCTGTTTGAGATCCCCTAATGCCGCTTCGATGGCATGGGTGAGCTTGACGGTATCGGCCGCAGGCTGCTTTTGCACACTGACGATGACGGCAGGCACGCCGCTGTATCCGGCATCGCCGCGCTTCATCGCCGCGGCGAACCGGACATTGGCCACTTGCTCCAGCAAGATGGCCCGGCCGTCCTTCCAGGCCACTGCAACGCCTTGCAGGTCCTCGACACGGCTGGTGCGGCCGATGTGGCGAATAAGGAATTCACGGCTGTTAAGGTCGATGAACCCGCCCCCAGCGTTGCCTGCAAACCCTCGAAGGGACTGTTCGATCTGCGTCAATGTCACCCCGAACTGCGCCATGCGCGCGGTGTCAGGCTCCACTCGCAGTTGGCGTACCTCGCCGCCGATGGGGATGACCTGGGAAACCCCTGCAATCGACAGAAGTCTTGGGCGCAGCACGAAGTCCGCGTACTCGCGGGCCTGCATGGGTGTAGCTGCGGTAGTCTTGCCATCGCCTGCCGCCAACGGCAGTGCGATGAGCATGACTTCCCCCATGATGGAAGATACAGGTCCCATAACTGGGGTGATGCCTCCGGGGAGTTGCTCCCGCACCAGTGCCAGGCGTTCCGCCACGAGCTGGCGGTTGCGATAGATATCGGTCCCCCAATCGAACTCGGCATAGAGAATGGACAGGCCAACCCCAGATGTAGAGCGAACCCGCGTGACCCCCGGCATGCCGTTGAGCGCGGTCTCCAGAGGGAAGGTCACCAGCTGCTCGACTTCTTCGGGCGCCATACCTCCTGCTTCCGTCAAGACGGTGACCAGGGGTTTGTTGAGGTCGGGAAACACATCGACTGGCGTGCGCCATGCGGTGATGGCCCCGTAGACCATCAGCAGCGCCGCGACCGCCAGGACGAACAGGCGGTTGTGAAGGCTGTTCCTTACGATCCAATTGAACATTGCGTGGGCTCCGTTCAGCGGATCTGTGCGATCAGCGGCGCACCTTGCACCACCACGCGGTTGTCAGCCCCCAGGCCCTGCGTGACGACCACCGTGGCGGCGTCCAGGGAGCGGTACTGCACCGGCTGGGGAATGTAGCGCTCTGCACCGGACTTGATCCAGACCACCGGCTCGTTGGCACTGTTGCGCACAACGGCCTGCGCAGGCAGGACGAAGCCCTTGACCTGCTCGGTCAGCGAGGCCACGACGGTGACGGGCTGTCCGACCGCCAGCGGCAAAGCCTTGCCCGATTGCTCCGGGACCGCCCTGAAGGTCATTGGCAGCACGCCATCGCGCAGGCTGCGCGCAGCGCCGATCAGCTGCAAATTGACGCCAGGCACGCCCTGCAAGTGGGCTGTACCCGTGCGTGCTGGCAAGCCAGAATCTGCCGTGGTGGCCTCCACCAGCACGCGTGCAGGGTCAATCACCTCGAACAAGACTTCGCGGGCCTCGACCACCTGGCCTTTGGTCACATCGGCTCTGGCAATCACGCCTGAAACGGGGGCCAGCAAGGGCTCTCGGGCGGCCAGGCTCGCTCCAATGCTTTTCTCGCGCGCTGTGAGGCTCTGCAGCTCAGCACGTGCGGCCTCGATCTCCTTGCGCGGCACAGTGCCTTCGAGGGACTGCAGCCGCTGCACACGCTGTGCAGCCAGTTCTCGGCTACTACGCAACTCTGCCAATTGGGCTTGCTGGTTTGCCAAGGCGTAGGGTTCTGCGTGGTGAGCCACATAGGCCAGCACCTCCCCCTGGCGCACGGTCTGGCCAGCGACCGGTAGCCCGCGTGGTCCCGCTTCGATCCGTCCCCCATGGATCGCCTGGACACGACCACTCGCATTGGGGTCCACGACCACACGGCCTGACAACTCGATGGTGGCGGCGGCCTGGGTTTCAGGGGTCAACTGTGTGCGGATACCCAGGCGCCGTTGGGCGAGCATCGGAACGTTGACACTGCCGTCTGGCAACCGCATCAAACCGGATGCGCTGACCGCCGTGGAGGCATCCAGATGCTCACCGTTCGGCCCATGGGCACCCGGCGCTGCGACGGCAATAGGTGAGAACATCGCCGAGATGTACGTGATGACACTCAAGCCGAAAACATGAAGCATGCTGGTTGCCTTGGTTTTTTGCATCGATGAGTTCACAGCGCACCTCCTTTGGAGGACTTACCTGCAGCCTTCGGCGTGCGACCAAAGAACCAACCGACCGCCGCCAGGACGACCAGGGCCAAAGCTAACCAGACTGTTCGGGAGGGCCCATGGGCACCGTTGCCGTCGTGGGAGTGGCCATGGTCATCAAGCGCGGCGCCCGCGACCGTGAGGGTGCCGTCCAGAAGGTCGGAGTCATTGCCCGCCAGTACAGTGACCACCATGGGATGGTCACCGGGCGCCGCCAGGGCCTTGAGCATGCTTGCATCGTCGATCGCGTAGTCGCCCATGTCCGCGTGGAACTTGGCAGGCGCCTTGAGATTGCCCGTCTCCACTTCGACCGTGGCGTTGAGCACAGGTTCGTTGGTGGCAAAGCGGTTGATCAGGATGGACAACTCTCCGCCCTGCAGTCGGCCCACCAACTCGAAGGCTTCCGAGCGGGCTTCAAAACTGGGCACGGAGCCGCTGTTGGCACCTGCTTGAGCGGGGGCATCCAGGTGCTCGCCGTTGGGGCCGTGCGCTCCTGGCGCGGCATAGCTAGGTGTACCGGCAAGCACCAGCACGGCGAAGCCTGCTCCCAGCAATGAGAGGCGGGAACGAGAGGGGAATAGATTCAAGAGATTCATGGAAGGATTCCGAGAGATTGCTGGAGGCGGGCGCGGGCCAGGCCTAGAGCCACTTGCTGGCGCGCGAAGCTGGTGTCGGCCTGGGTAGCTGCAGCGAGCGCGCGCAACAACTCCGGTAGCGGTGTTTCTCCAGCTTTGAAAGACCGATCAATGAGCGTGGCACGCTCCCGCAGGAGTGCCGAGCGCTGGCGCTCCGCTTCCAGTTGCTGCTCTGCCGTGTGCACCGCAGCCCGCGCCATCGCTGCGTCAGCAGCCAGCCGCTCCTCAGTTCGCTGTTTCGTGGTCAGCGCTACATCCAGCTCACTCAGTGCGGCAGCTTGCAGCGGCTGATTGCGGCTCGCTGTGCCCAGGGGAATGCGCACGCCGACGCCGATGCTGTTTTGAGCCGACTCACCCCGCCCGGGAGTGTCTTGCCGGATGCGCAGCAAAAGCTCTGGAGGGTCGCGCCGCGTCGCGGCCACCACGTCCAGCCGCTTGCGAGCGCGCTCAACCGTCAGTGCAGCGACACGCGCATCGGGGTGCGTTTCAACGGCGAAGTGCGCCCCGCCTGGTGAAACTGCGGCACCATCAGAAACCGGGACAGACGTGAGATCAGGCGCCAGGGCTATGCCCGTCAGGGTCATCCATTGCGACTGGCTGGCGCTTAGGCGCTGGCGTGCAGCCAACTGTGCAGATTGCGCAGCCAGAGCCTCGGATTGAGCGGCAAGCGCATCCGCGTGGGCCAGATCACCCGCTTTGAAACGGCGCCGTACGTCGTCGGAGATCTCCTGCAGAGATCGCACTTGGGCGTCCGCCAAGTCGGACTCGGCCTTTTGCGCGGCAATGCCCCAGGCGGCTTCCCGCACCAGGCCCGCGAAATGCAGGCGCCCCGCTTGAACAGCCGCTTGGGACAGCTCCACGTCGGCATCGACAACAGCGCCGCGTGCATTGCGCTGTCCAGGTATCCACAGCGGCCAAGCCAGGCCGGCCTCGGCCTCCCTGCGTCCCGCCGAGGTTTGCCAGCGGTCGTCCCGGTAAGAAAGCTCCAGTGCTGGGGGGGCCGCCCATAGGCTGGAGATCGCCACCCGTTCGGCAGCAGCCCGGTGTGTCTGGCCTTCGGCTTCTCTTGCCTGCGTGGCGCGCTGCCATGCAGCTTCCACGGCCAGTGCCAGTGTTGGAGCCGCGGGCGATGCCGTGGCTGAAAGTGATGGGGCGGTATTTGACTGCGCAATCGCAGCGCCAACGAGGGCGCAGCTCAAAGCACAGCCTGCGGCACAACGCACCGCAAGCCCGGAAATAACAAAACGCACGTGATTCCTGACCGATCAAAGGCGGCAAACCAGGATCGTTGACGCATCAGCGCCTGATCAAAGTAGTACCGCACCGATGAACAACCCCGCTTTCGTGTGGAAAGCGCGGCGCTAAGGGTGGATCAGGAAATCAGTCGGGGAGGTCGTCGTAAACCGTCCAGATAAGGGGACGGGCTGACGGATTCGGCGGTCACAGCCGGTGCGGGCGAGCGGTCGAGAGGAAGCGACAGCTGGGGGAAGTTTAGAAGTGCTGCAGTCCCAGGGCCTGCGTCCGCCAGCATGTGCTGGATCGACTCCTGGGAATCGTCTTGGTGTGCCACACCGTGTTCATCATGGTGATGAGCGGATCCTTCCAGATGCATTTCAGCATGCGCAGCCTGGAAAGCTCCCTCGTGGTCGAAAAAGACCAACTGACGGGCCGTTGCAAAGGCCTGACAGAAGAAGGAGAGCAACAGAATGACTGCGAGCAGTCGGCGCATGTATTAAAGAGCTTGCAGGTAAAACTAGCACGCGATCATAGCGACACCGAGTGGATGGGAACCGAAACCCACATGGAACGCGGGCCTTGCTCCCGGACTTTGAGCACTAACATCAACACTTGTGATGAGGATCAATTCAGGAATGATCGGGAGGGACACGGTATGGATACAGATACGAGCGAGGACGCTGGAGGTCCTGCGATTCTGAGTGGTAACGAAGTCATGGAGGCTCAATTCAGTGTTCAAGACGCGACTGAAAAAGGTGAGCCGGCTAAGAGGCTGTACCTCAAGACGTTCGAGCTGATCGACCGAGATATTCTTCTTTGGCAAGAGCGCCCTGAGTCTGAATGGCCCTTGTTGGCAACGATCTTTCCAAACAGCATCGTCATGTATCCAATACATGCGAACCCGCACACAAAACGCTATCTCACACCGAAACATGGTCGTTTCAAGACCGTGATTTACGAGGATAACGCGGATGACACGTTGCCAAACGATCCACAAGACGTGGCGGCGCACGTGGCGTTGAGACTGGCATCCAACATTTTTGATCAACCCAGTGAAGGGCTTGGCCTCATCAAGGATCTTGATTCGGTTTGGCAGTCGTTATCGTTGATACCGCAGGCTGACGTCCTTGTGATCGGCAAAAAGATCCGACTACGCTTGGACGGACGGACGGTGTTCATCGACCAGAACAAAGTGGATAGCCTGCGCAGGGCCTTCAACCGGACTAAAACTAGGGGACGGCAACTCATTCAGCATTCCAAGCACAGCTTGGTACATGACCAGGTGCTCGCAGAGATCGCCCCTGACAGGTTCCAGCGGATTGAGCGCAAAGCACCGCCATTGGTGCAGGTACGAAGAGAGAACGCAGTTCAGACCGCGTATCGCGAGCGCGCGGAGCGGCGCGCTAGCATTCAATCCGTACAAACGCAGGTCGATGTGCTGGCTGCCGAGGCGCCTTCTGAGTTACTGAGACTGCACGCGGAAATCGAAAGAGCTACGCTGACCGCCATGATTGGGCAGTACCGGGAAATGCTCAACAAGAGCCTCAAGGAAGCACAGTGGCAACGCTTCTTTGAGAAACACAAGTTCGTCCTGAGCCTGGCTTTCGCTCGGCCCGTCGAGCTGTCTCACACCCAGTTTCACGCCCAAGGATCTACGCTTGCGGGAACGGGAGCACAGATTGGTGACTTTCTATTCAGAGAGCAAGGCCTGGCGCTCGCCATTGTGGAAATCAAAACTCCAGATGCTCCCTTGATGCGTTCCCGAGCCTATAGGCCACCGAATGTATTTGGACCAGACTCGGAGCTGAGCGGCGCTATCACGCAAGTGTTGCATCAGCAAAGCGAGTTGCGCATGCGATGGAAGGAACACGCCTTTGACAATCCGACCTTGCGTTCCTCCCGAGCAGATGTCGTCAGATGCATAGTGCTCGCTGGACGCCGGCCAGTAGAAGAGAAAGAACTGCGTTGCTTTGAGGTGTTCCGCAACGCCTGTAAGGATGTGGAGGTGATCACCTTTGACGAACTGCTGGTCAAGCTTGAATACCTGCAGCAGCATCTGCAGCCAACTCTGGACGACGTACCGTTTTAGGGCTTCGCGTTCAGTGCTCGATCCTGGCGAGTGATCGCGGTACAAAGCCGCCCGAATACACCATGCCCTCAATGCGCAGCCGACTGGTCACACCTGAACGGGAACTCTGACAGGCAAATGCTGACGGACCCAATTGGATTGAACCAGAGCACGCACCCCGTCGGCATGAACTTGGCGGTTGGCGTCGAGTGAACGTAGGCTTACGACAAGGGCGACATTCAAGGGTTCGGCCAAAGGTGGCTCGTTAGCCCGCAGTAACGCGTCTAGTTGGATGGCCCACTGATCACCTGCCACCCCTTGCGGGAATTTCTTGCGGTGCAGTTTGACCGGAGACCATTTGCCGCCGTGCTCGATTTGAGCGGCTTCGTAACCAGTGGTCCCCGCTTCACCCTCCATGGGAACCTTTCCGGAAATCCGCGAGCCATCCAGCACACCAAAACTCACGTTGACATTGGCACGTACGTACTCGGCCCCGGCATTGGGGTCCAACGGTGGCGAGTAGGCAGCAGTGATGATCACCTCGGCCCTGAGCTTTCCGTTGTGCATCAACGAGGCGGGGATGGGATAAGGAGTTTTGCGCCATTTGAAGCCAGGCACCACCAACGCTTCAAACATCATCGTGAAGCAGTCATCGCTGTCATAAAGGGCGGACAACGCGTCTTGCGGAATACCGCACCCATAGTAGCGCCTTTCTAGAGCGCCATAGTCTGGAGAAGCCAAGCGCGCAGCATGGATCAGCAGTGCCTTCACCATGTGAGGAGCGACTGCTACGTCGGGATTTCCATCGAGGCTTTGCCACACGTGACCGGCCACCGAACTCACAATCGGCGTGGCGAAGCTTGTTCCGAAACTGCCGTACAGCGCGTCAAAAGGGTGGAGCATTTGCAAGCTGCTCGGTCCAGCGTCCCACTGTTCATGCACACCACCTCCAGCGTGGACTAAATCCGGTTTGGGTGTAAATACAGGCCCCGGGCCCCGACGGGAGTAAGGCGCAGGATGGCCTGCTGCCACCATCGCACCGGGCGAATCGAGATGCGCAACGGCACCGACCGTGAGGGCGCGCACGGAGTCGCCCGGACTGCTCAGCCGGTCCTCAAGATGCAGGTCGGCGACTGGCCAGCCTCGGCGAGGCAAGCCTGTATAGTTCCCAGCTGCGACCACGAAGAGGACCTGATGTTCATCGCTTAGCGCATCCAATTGTTGCGCAAAGTAGCTGAACTCATGGTCCCCAATCTGAGCACCTCCCAGGGAGAGGTTCCATACCTTCACATGAGGCGCATTGCGAACCGCTTCCGCAAGGCGAACTATCAGATCCGTCGTGTTGCCTCCAGCCGCCTCCAATCCGCATGTGTCGTGCACTTGGCACCTTGTGGTTGGAAGCCATGCATGGTCCCCGTTGAGGATCTTGGCGCCAGCTACCAGTGACGCGACAGCCGTTCCATGTACATAGTCTGTGTCCGGAGGGAGCACGTACGAAGTCGTGGAAGCGATCCACGGCCTCAGACTCGTCGCGCTGGCGGCAGTCCCGGTATCGAAGACGCCCACGACAGGATGCTCGACACCGGCTGGCGGCTGCGGCAGCGGACCAGGACCAATGCCGAAGGCAGCCGCACTGGTATGTATTCTCGGTTCGGGAAAGATGGATCTCAGACCCGGAAACATGCTCAGCGCTTCCATCGCCTGATCACCGATTGCAGCCAGGTCAACGCGCATGACAGGAGGGCCCCAACGCTGAGGGATCTCCACTGAATGTATGTTGTGTTGCAGCAGAACGGCGCGCAACGCATCCACGTTGCGTGCCGTAGCGTCCGCTGCATGGTAGCGAAATAGGCTCAGCAACACTCGACCACGAGCGCGCAATGCTGCAACCGTGCCCACCATGCGGCGCGTTTTGTCCCAAGCGTGAATTTTCTCAATCGCGGAGAGGTTGGCCTTGATCTGCTGCGTCTCGCGGGTACGGATAACCCGGGCGAGTGCCTGGACGCTAGCTGCGTTTGCAGCAACCAGCATCTCCTCGATACGTCCGACACCGGCAGGTTGGAGACCAGCTTCTGCTGCCAGAGTATTTGGTCGGTGGGATTTTGCGATCGCGGTGTCTCGCAACTTGAGAATCAGCACCCCTGGCGAGTGCGGATAGCGCTCAATCTCCGGGCGTAGCGCACTGGCAGCATTTTCCAATGTGCCCACGAGCGCTTCGCGGTACTCTGCTGTTACGGGGACCAGTTCCCGGAGGCTGCCACCGCCGTTTTCTGGTGCGGAAAGATCCGCATTTTGAAAGGGAATCCGATGAAACGGATTGGTACTTTGCGCGCTAAGTGGCGCTTTCATCTCCTTGGTCGCCATGGCCATCCTCCTCCTCGATTGCATTTCTTATCTGTCGCTGCGACACCCCGTAAGCAGCGGCCAGTACCCTCTGAGAAAAGAACCTGGGATGCCAACGGCGCAGCCATTGGATCTCCGATTTCAAACTATGCAGGCGCTGACCTTCCATCATCGCCATCATCAATCCAAGCCGGCGAAACACCTCTGTCTCCTCGACCTGCGGTTTAGCGGCAAGAATAGCCGCCCGCTTGGCATCCAAACATACTTGCTCAATGGCGGCGCCTGAAAGTCCTGACGAGCGCTGAGCCAGTTGGTCAACGCTCAACTGGGAAGGTACATAAGCTCCGAGGAACTGAGCCCATAGCTGCTCTCGCAATTCCTGATCCGGCATCGGCATGGCGAGCCGGAACGTAAAGCGTCTCCAGATGGCGTAGTCGAGGAGCTGATCGTGATTGGTCGCAGCCAAGAGAATGGTCTCGTCAGGTAGCGCATCAATGTTTTGCAACAGGGCAATCACCACGCGCTGAAGCTCACCCACATCACGCTCGTTGCCGCGTGCGGTCGCTAGCGCGTCGAACTCATCAAGGAAAAGGACGCAAGGAACCTCCTGCGCGTAGTCGAATACGCGTCGAAGGTTGCGGCTGGTCTGCCCCAGTAAACTGCTGATCAAGGTATCGCAACGTACCGTCAGAAGGGGCAGATGCAGTTGGGCAGCGATCCACCTGGCTGTCTGGGTTTTGCCAGTACCAGGAGGGCCATGCATCACCAAACGATGGGGCTGCGAAACCCCGGCCGCCTGCAGCTTGTCATGGTGCAAAACCGACGAAAGGAATTCCTGCAGTCTTGCTTGAAGTCCACTTGGCAGCAGCAACTGGACTTCGCCGACGGAAGGACGACTGACATCTACCGTGTTCAAGCGACTGTCGCCATCCACAGGAAGTCCGCCCAACGACCCAGGGGCTTGTGCGCCGCGCTGCGCTGAAATGAGCGCAGCGGGCACACGCGCTAAACGCTCACGGATGGCGGACGCTTCGCGACGGCTGCCACTGCGTTCGAGCTTGTCTGCCAGAAGGCCCGCATAGTTCGCAGCCATGCTTTGGTTGGACTTCAGGGCGCCATCCAGGATCTTGAGGACTTCAGAAAGGTGTTCCACGGGTCAACATCGTTAATGATTCAGTTTAGTGGAAAATTGAATCACCATGGGCGCCATCTGCTACGCACAGAGACATTTTCATTCGCCATATGAAAAAAATGATCCGCATTCATGTAAGCGAGTGAATCTCACGGGTGCATCCACCCGAGCTTGTGCTCTTTAGAGGTCTGGTCGTGCCGTTTATCGTCTTCCGTGTGGATGTAGATGCTTGTAGTGGCAATGTTGGCATGGCCCAGGTTGTCGCGCACAGCCTTCAAATCCATGTTGTCACTCTGATGGGTGCCTGCTGTATGCCGCATCCAGTGCGCAGAGGCTTTCTCCACATGAGCCGCAGTCGCCTCGTGATCGGGTCCGAGGGCGCGCAAGCGCGTCGCGGTCTCGCGAAACACGTTCTTGATGAGTTCGTGGACGGCACTACGTCCCATAGGTTTAGCTCCTCCAATCAGGGGTCTCCTCGTTTTCAGTGCAATAAGTGACGGTACGCAAAGCTAGCACTGGCGCGGGGGTGGTCTGGGTAGACCGTTGATTTCATTGACTTTCCTGTTCGCTTTGTAAACGGGTATGGTGGCCTCCCACTTTTGAGGTTCACGATGCAGGGTTGGCACACAACGTTTTTGGGGATGCGTGGGCTCCCCCGCGATATCAGCGACTTCGAGATGAAGGCATTTTTCACCTTCGATGGTGCCGAGCGCGACGCAATCAATGCACGCCGAGGTGATTCCCACAAGCTTGGTCTGGCGCTCCATATTGGTTTCCTGCGCATGAGTGGGCGTTTGCTCGGTGCCTTTCGGGTAATTCGTCGCCCCTGAAGAATCCCTGGAACCCGCATAAACACTGGCTTTTGGGGTGATCGCGGGGGCGCAGAACTCCCAGTTTGATTTCCAATAGGGGTTGATT
>LNEG01000102.1 GCA_001464865.1 Burkholderiales bacterium Ga0074133 | reverse complement strand
TACGTGATCCGCGTGGCGGGTGGCCTGCTGTGTCTGGGCGGCATGTTGATCATGGCCTGGAACGTGTGGATGACCGCCATTTCCGGTCGCTCGGTCAAGGCGCCCATCCCTGCGGTCAACGCAGCACATGCCTGAGCCGAAGGAGATAACCATGTCCAACAACAACAACTCGACTTCGACCGGTTTCACCCATGAAAAGGTGGAGACCAACAACTTCCTGATGATCGTGCTGATCCTGCTGGTGATCGCCATTGGCGGTCTGGTCGAGATCGTGCCGCTGTTCTTCCAGAAGTCCACGACCGAGGCGGTCAAGGGTGTGGAGCCCTACACCTCCGTACAGCTGGTGGGGCGCGATGTGTACATCCGCGAGGGCTGCTACAACTGCCACTCGCAGATGATCCGCCCCTTCCGCGCCGAAACGCTGCGCTATGGCCACTATTCCGTCGCGGGCGAGTTTGTGTATGACCACCCCTTCCAGTGGGGCAGCAAGCGCACGGGCCCGGACCTGCACCGCGTGGGCGGCAAGTACAGCGATGAATGGCATCGCATCCACCTGGTCAACCCGCGTGACGTGGTACCCGAGTCGAACATGCCTGCCTACCCCTGGCTGGAAAAGACGGTCGTGGACCCGGCCAGCGTGGCTCCCCGCATGAAGGCCCTGCGCACCGTGGGCGTGCCCTACACCGATGAGCAGATCGCTGCAGCGGCTGCTGATCTCAAGGGCAAGACCGAGATGGACGCCCTGATTGCATACCTGCAGGTCATGGGCCGCGCGCTCAAGTAAGGGAGACCGCCATGGACATCACCACCATGCGCATCGTCGCCACCCTGGCATCGATGGCCTGCTTCATTGGCATCTGGGTCTGGGCCTACCGTGGCCGTAACAAAGCCCGGTTCGACGAGGCAGCCCAGCTGCCCTTCGAGACAGATTGACCTTCACCAGAACGAGAACACACCATGAGTGACTTCACCAGCAATTTCTGGTCGGTCTTTGTGACCACGCTGACCCTGGTCGGCATCATTGCCTGCGGCATCCTCCTCTGGATGGCCGGACGCAAGAAGGTCATGGCCACGTCCGACAACACCACGGGCCACGTCTGGGACGAGGACCTGGTCGAGATGAACAACCCCCTGCCACGCTGGTGGGTGTGGCTGTTCGTCATCACCATCGTCTTTGGCCTGGCCTACCTGGTCGCCTACCCGGGCCTGGGCAGTTTCAGCGGCAAGCTCGGCTGGACGCAAAAGGGCGAGTACGAAGCCGAGATGGCCAAGGCCAAGGCTGAGCTTGAGCCCCTGTATGCGCGGTTTGTGTCCATGAAGCCTGAAGATGTGGCTGTGGATCCGCAGGCTCGCGCCATCGGCGAGCGGCTGTACATGAACAACTGCGCCCAGTGCCACGGCTCGGACGCTCGCGGCAGCAAGGGATTCCCAAACCTGGCCGACGGCGACTGGCTGCACGGTGGCGCGCCCGAGAAGATCCGCGAGACGCTGGAAAAGGGCCGCATCGGCAACATGCCACCCATGGCTGCTGCAGTGGGCACCGCGGAGGACGTGCGCAACCTGTCGCACTACGTGCTGAGCCTGTCTGGCAGCCCGCACGACTCGCTGCGTGCGTCGCTGGGCAAGTCCAAATTCACGGCATGCGCGGCATGCCATGGCATGGACGGCAAGGGCAACCAGGCGCTGGGCGCACCCAACCTGACCGACGACATCTGGCTGCATGGCTGGGGTGAGGCTGCCATTACGGCCATCATCAACAACGGCAAGGTCAACCAGATGCCTGCACAGGCAGACAAGCTGACCGACGCGCAGATTGGTGTGCTGTCGGCCTATGTGTGGGGCCTGTCGAACAAGCAGGTCGCGGCGGCACGCTGACCGCCCCTCGGGCAACGCGCAGGCGTTGCCCTTTTTGGCTTCATTTTTGCTTTTGCTTTCTGGCTTCAACGCAGTCGAGACACCATGAATACACCCAGCGGGCCAGCTCGCAAGGTCATTCCGATCAGCCCGGTCACATCTTCCGATGCCCCGGCGGGAAGTGAGATCGTCTCGCTCTACGAAGCCCAGAAGAAGATATACCCCCGCTCCATCAGCGGCGTCTTTGCACGCTGGCGCTGGGCCATGGTGGCCCTGACCCAGTTGGCGTTCTACGGGGTGCCATGGCTGGAGTGGGGCCAGCGCCAGATGGTGCTGTTCGACCTGGGTGCGCGGCGTTTCTACATCTTCGGGCTGGTGCTCTACCCGCAGGACTTCATCTACCTGACCGGCCTGCTGATCATCTCGGCGTTGTCGCTTTTTCTGTTCACGGCTGTGGCGGGTCGGCTGTGGTGCGGCTTTGCCTGCCCGCAGACGGTGTACACCGAGATCTTCATGTGGATAGAGCACAAGATCGAGGGGGATCGCAGCGCGCGCTTGCGGCTGGACAATGGTCCCTGGAGTTTCGAGAAAGTCCGCAAGAAGTTTTTCAAGCAGGTGGCATGGCTGACCGTGGCGCTGTGGACCGGCTTTACCTTCGTCGGCTATTTCGTGCCGATCCGCGAACTGGGCGGCGAGCTGCTGGCCCTGCAGGGAAGCTGGCAGATATTCTGGGTGCTGTTCTATGGCTTTGCCACCTATGGCAACGCGGGCTACATGCGCGAGCAGGTCTGCAAGTACATGTGCCCCTATGCACGTTTCCAGAGCGCGATGTTCGACAAGGACACGCTCATCGTCAGCTACGACGGCGAGCGCGGCGAGCCGCGCGGTCCACGGAACAAGACTGTGGACTACAAGGCCAAGGGTCTGGGTGATTGCATCGACTGCACGCTGTGCGTCCAGGTGTGCCCTGTAGGCATCGACATCCGCAAGGGACTGCAGTACGAGTGCATCGGCTGTGGCCTGTGCGTGGATGCGTGCAACACCGTCATGGACAAGATGCAGTACCCCAAGGGGCTTATCCGGTTTTCTACCCAGAACGCCGTGGCCCGACGCTGGAGCCAGTCGCAAATCATGCAGCGCGTGTTCCGGCCGCGGGTGCTGGTCTACAGCGCGGTTCTGGTCGCGCTGTGCGTCGCCATGCTGGCCAGCCTGGTCACACGCACCCCGCTGAAAGTGGACGTGGTGCGCGACCGTGCTGCCTTGTCGCGCATCGTGGCGGATGGCAAGCTTGAGAACATCTACCGGCTGCAGGTCATGAATGCGACCGAAGGCACGCAGCGCTACCAGATCACTGCTCGTGGCCTGCAGGGACTTGAGACATCGATCGACGGAGATGTGGAGATCGGGCCCGCGGAGTCGCGCTGGGTGGCTGTGCGGCTGCAGATACCTTACGGGTCTGCTCCGCCGGGCTCGCATCCAGTGCACTTTGACGTGCAGGCCGCAGGTTCAGCAGTTCATGTCACGGAAAAATCGGTTTTCCTGGTGCCGCGCTGATCTGTTTCATCCGCGGTGCAACCGCCAGAGCTCTTTACCGGGCTGTGATCTATTCAAAGGAGAGAGTTCCATGGCATCCAATGCAGTTCTAGACGCTTCGGCACCCGTTGCAGCACCGTGGTGGAAATTCGGCCACGTATGGCTGATCATTGCTGGCCCGGTCATCGTGATCATTGCCGGGTTTGTCACCCTGTGGCTGGCTATCTCGCGGCCCGACCCCGTGGTGGCGGAGGATTACTACCGCCAGGGCGTGGAGATCAACAAGACCCTGCAGGGGACCGACAAGAGCCTGCTTCCGGCCGTCAAGGGTCGCAACCACGCGGCCACACCTGCCCAAGACGCGCCGCGCTGATGCACAGCACAAGCGCAGGCGGGCCTGCGCGTGCAGACCCGGTGGGCGTCTGTGCCAACCGATCATGAGAAAAAGAGGAGACAAGCGCTATGTGGACCCAACGCCTGATGTGGATAGCATGGCCCGCCTTTCTGATGGCAGGCGTGCTGGAGATGCTGGTCTTCGCACTGGTCGATCCGCATGACCTGCACTGGTTTGGTCAGCCCGTGCCGCTCTCGCGGGAAGGGGTCTACACCTTGGCCTTTTTTGCCTTCTGGATGGTCACCATGGTGTCCAGCGGATTGACTACCTTGCTGGCCATGTCTCCGTTTGAACTCAACCGGTGCCCGGTACCTGACGGGGAACGGCCTGAGGATTGCCGCAAGACTTCAGGCTGCACCTGAAGGCATCCAGCCACCGCTACGCTACCAGAGTGCTCTTGATTGAATGGGGGCTTGAAGCAGCGAACTGACCCGGGCAGTGAGCGAGGGGTTCGCGGCGTACAGGCCTTTGCATTCGCCAGCACGCCAAGTCAAACCAAGCCAGGCACTTTCAGGCTGGCTAGGGAGCCAAATGTGCGGTAACTACTTCGCGACTGGCAACCTTAGTGGCAGGGTTGCTGGCTGTTGACGATACGGCGCAGCGCATCGGTGTCCAGGATGCGCACATGCCGCTGTTTGACCTCGACGATGTTCTCGTCAACGAACTTGGAGAAGGTACGGCTGACAGTTTCGAGCTTGAGGCCCAGGTAGCTGCCGATCTCCTCACGGGTCATGCGCAGCACCAGTTCGGTCTGCGAGAAGCCCCTGGCATGCAGGCGCTGCACAAGGTTCAGCAGGAAGGCGGCCAGGCGCTCTTCCGCACGCATGCTGCCCAGCAGCAGCATCACGCCGTGCTCGCGCACGATTTCGCGGCTCATGATCTTGTGCACGTGGTGCTGCAGGGCCGTCACCTCGCGCGACAGTTCCTCGATGCGGTCAAACGGCATGACGCAGACTTCAGCGTCTTCCAGTGCCACAGCGTCACACGTGTGGTGGTCGTTCACGATGCCGTCGAGCCCGATGATCTCGCCCGCCATCTGAAAGCCTGTCACTTGGTCGCGCCCATCTTCCGTGGCCACGCATGTCTTGAAAAAACCCGTGCGAATGGCGTACAGGGACGTAAACGTCTCGCCGTTGCGAAACAGCGTTGCGCCGCGCTTGACCTTGCGTCGCACAGCCACTACTTCGTCGATGCGTTGCAGTTGTTCATCGTTCAGGCCCACGGGCATGCACAGCTCCCGCAGGTTGCAGTTCGAACAGGCGACTTTGATGGTGAGCGGATTCATGGCCAGTGGAACTAGTTTCGGAAAATCAGGATACTCCGCATCCGCGTCAAGCAGATGGCTCTTGACCTCAAGGGGCCAAATGATATGCGTCAAATTGTCGCAGGCGGCGCCTTGTAACCGCTTGATGTAAATCAAGGACTACCCGGGGCAGCTGCGGCACAGTCAAGGCGTTCCGAAGGATGCCCCATGACCGCTGTCTCTCCTGACCTGCTGCGCCGATTTGATGTGCCCGGGCCACGCTACACCTCTTATCCTACCGCCGACCGCTTTGTCGAGGCCTTTGGACAGGATGATTATGTGCTCGCACTGGAGCAGCGCAGGGCCGGAACGGTTGCGAAGGCGCTCCCGTTGTCGCTGTATGTGCACATTCCTTTTTGTGAATCGCTGTGCTACTACTGCGCGTGCAACAAGATCATCACCAAGCGCCACGACCGCGCCGACCTTTACCTGCGGTATCTCGGACGTGAAATTGACCTCCACACCGCCCATTGTGGAACGGGACAGGTGGTGTCGCAGCTGCACCTCGGTGGCGGTTCGCCCACTTTTCTTTCGGACGATGGGCTCCGTGAACTCATGGCGGTCCTTCGCCGCAGCTTCACGCTGGTGCCGGGGGGGGAATACTCGATCGAGGTCGATCCGCGCACGGTGAATGCCGAGCGCCTCGCGGTTCTGGCCGAGCTGGGTTTCAACCGTTTGAGTTTCGGGGTGCAGGACTTTGATGCGGAGGTCCAGAAGGCCGTTCACCGCATCCAGCCTGCCGAGCAGGTGTTTTCGCTGGTCGACTCAGCGCGATCGCTGGGCTTCGATTCTGTGAATGTTGATCTGATCTATGGCCTTCCCCGGCAGACACCGGAATCATTTGATCGCACCCTGGCCCAGGTCGCCCAGTTGCGGCCCGACCGCATCGCACTGTATGCGTACGCCCATCTTCCAGAGCGATTCAAGCCGCAGCGCCGCATCGTCTCTGCCGAACTGCCTGTGGCCTCAGCCAAGGTGGCAATGCTGTCGCGCTCGCTCGATGCATTCCTGGATGCCGGCTATGTGTACGTGGGCATGGACCACTTTGCCTTGCCCTCCGATGCGTTGGCGGTGGCCAAGCGGCAGGGCCGTCTGCACCGCAATTTTCAGGGCTACAGCACGCAGCCCGATTGCGACCTGATCGCCCTGGGTGTCTCGGCCATCGGCAGGGTGGGCGCCACTTACAGCCAGAATGCAAAGACGCTGGAAGAGTATTACGACTTCCTTGACCAGGGCCGCCTGCCCATCGTGCGTGGCCTGGCCTTGACGCGGGACGATCTGGTGCGCCGAGCCGTCATCATGGCGCTGATGTGCCAGGGAGAAGTGCTGTTCGAGTCCATCGAGCAAGGCTGGCTGATCGACTTCAGGCAGTATTTCGCTTCGGAGCTCGCGCGCCTTGAAGAGATGGCCGGACAGGGCCTGGTCCGCATGAATAGCGATGGCGTCGAGGTCACCCCGATGGGCTGGTTCTTTGTGCGCGGCGTGGCCATGGTGTTTGACCGCTATCTCCAGGCAGACCGCAACCGCGCACGCTTCTCCCGCATCATTTGATTCGGCTGCCTCCATGTCACGCCACGTCGCCTCCATTGCTCCCATGCTTGCATTTCCCGCAGGCGCGCGCCCGGGCAACTGCCTTGACGATCTACCGTACCAGATTTCATGCTGAGCGCCACCGCATGGTCCGCACTGGTGATGGGGTTGGTGGGCGGGTCGCATTGTCTTGCCATGTGTTCCGCCCCCTGTGGTGCACTGGTGGGCGCTGGCGCTGACAAGCCTGCCCCTCCGGGAGGTGACGCAGGTGCCGGCGTACCTGTGCGCTGGGCCGACCAGCGGCCGGTAAAGCGCCCGTGGCATCGCACATGGCGCATGCTGGCGTTCCAGATCGGGCGTATCGGTGGTTATGCGGCCGTGGGTGCCCTTGCGGCGGCGGCCATGGACAGCCTGGCGTGGCTTACACAGCAGGCGACCGCTTTGCGCCCCGCCTGGACGCTCATGCATGTCGCGGTGATGGGCTGGGGTTTGATGATGATGGTGCAGTCGCGCCAGCCACAGTGGGTGGAGGAGGCCGGGCGCGCTGTGTGGCGCAAGGTCCAGCCGCTGGTCCGGTCACACCGGGGCCTCATGACCACCGGTTTTTTGTGGGGGCTGATGCCCTGCGGCCTCCTGTATTCAGCGCTGCTGGTGGCGGCACTCAGCGGCGGGCCAGCCGAAGGGGCCCTCAGCATGGCGCTATTTGGCGTCGGCAGCGGCCTCTGGCTGGTAGGCGGCCCGTGGGCCTGGGCAGCCATCAGGTCACGGCTGAACCTCGTGCGCGCCGAGTGGGGCACCCGGTTTGCGGGCGGGTTGCTTTGCGCCGTGGCAGCCTGGGCGCTCTGGATGGACCTCATCTACAAACCGTCACTCTGGTGCCGTTGAGCGTTCGTAGCGGGTATTCGTCTCGTCTTTGCAACACCCTGGGGCAGATTTTCGATCCTCAGTGTCGCTGGCGCGGCGCTGTACGGGGGTGTCGTACTCCTGAGACTTCACCGGCGATAATTCGTGTAACCATAGGTGGCAGTGAAGTCCCTGTGTATCGTGCGCCCAGAACGTGAACTCTTCCATCCTCATCGATATCAGCCAGCTGCGCATAGGCATGTATGTGCAGCTGGACCTGAACTGGCTCCAGCACCCTTTCCCGGTCAGCAGTTTTCGGGTGGGCTCTGCCGATCAGATCGCGACGTTGCGCGAGCTGGGCCTCAGGGAGGTCCGGTATGTTCCCGGCAAAAGCGATCCCCAGTGGCGCGATCCGGCGGCTCCGGTGTTCGATGAGCCAGCGACTGCGGGCGTATTGGCTCCCGATGCGGGTGTTGGCACCGTACCGGAGGCAGCCACGCCTGCGGTTGACCCTGAAATCGAAAGCAGACGACGCTTGCTGGACGCCCAGAACCGCGCCCTTGCGGTTTGCAACCAGCGTTTTGCAGACGCAACGCGCCAGTACCAAGCGCTGGAGCGTGTCGTCTCGGATCATCCCGGTCAGGCACGCGGCAAGGGCGATGCGCTTGTCTCTGGCTGCGTTTCGGACGTCCTCGAAAACGGCGACTCGGTGATACGGCTGCTATCTGAAGGTGTCGGTGAACGCAGCGGACTCCACGCCATCAACGTGATGGTGATTTCCCTCCTGCTTGGCCGTTCGCTCGGGATGAAGAGCGATGAGCTCAACGACCTGGGCATTGCTGCGCTGATCCATGACATTGGAAAAACGAGGCTACCGCCCAACCTGAGAAACCCCACGGCCTCCATGCCGCTGATGGAGCGCGCGCGGTACGAAACCCACGTGGCAGAGTCGGTGGCACTGGTGCGCCGGATGGGCTACGGGGATGCAGTGCTCACGGCCGTGGGCCGCCACCACGAAATGGCGGACGGATCGGGCTTCCCCGGTCGCCTGGCGGGCGCAGAGCTGGGGCGGATGAGTCAGGTGCTGGCGCTGGTGAACCGGTACGACCGGATGTGCAATCCGGCCAACGGGCTGGATGCGCTGACTCCGCACGAGGCGCTGTCGGTTATTTTTGCCCAGCACAAGTCTCGGTTTGATGCCGTGGTGCTGGGAGCATTCATCCGCATGATGGGTGTGTACCCGCCTGGCTCCATCGTGCAGCTTGTCAATGACCGCTATGCCATCGTCGCTTCCGTCAACTCGTCGCGCCCGCTTCGGCCCAAGGTGATCGTGCACGATCCGAAGGTGCTGAAGGAAGAAGCACCCATCCTCGATCTGGAGTCAGTGCCTGAGCTTGGTATCCGGCGCAGCCTCAAGCCGTCCCAGCTTCCGCGCGAGGCGCTGGACTATTTGTCGCCACGCCAGCGTATCTGCTACTTTTTTGAACGCGCGGTTCCGCCAGAAGCGGATGGGGACGGCGCGTGACGCAGTCTTCGCCCCAGATCTGGCTGGACCAGCTGCTGGAGGCGGTTTGGCTGGTGGACGAAACCAGCCTGGTCATCCTCCAGGCCAACGCAGCAGCAGCGCGGCTCACAGGCCGGCATGTGGACGACATGGTTGGCTCCCATGTCATGGGTCTGGCTGCGACGCCGCAGGATCTGGCCTTCTGGAGCGAGCCGTCGCAGGTAGCAGCCGAGGGCATCCATTCATTCACCAGCCTGCTCAATACTGCAGGCGTGCTGGTGCCGGTGGAGCGGCGCGTGTCGCGCGTTGCCCTGCCCGATCATGCAAGCGCCGTGCTGATGGTGACCATGCTGGACAGGAGCGCGCAAGACGCTACCGAGCGTGAACTTGAAACGCTGCTGTCGGAGTTGCGGGCCACGCTCGATTCCGCCGCGGATGGTGTGCTGGTGTGCAGCCTTGATGGCCGCGTTCGCGCCTTCAACCAGCGCCTGGCGCAGCTGTGGGACATGCCGCGGGGCCTGCTTGTCGAGCGCAACGATGCAGCGGTGTATGGGCACATGGCGGGGCAGGTGGCTGACGCTGCACAGTATTCAGAGCGCCTCGCGGCGATCGCTCGCGAGCCGATGCAGGACAGTACCGATATCGTGCAGCTGCGCAATGGTGGCGTGCTGGAACTCCGCTCAGTCCCCCAGTTCAGCCACGGGCAGCCGGTCGGCAGGGTCTATTCCTTTCGCGACATCACCCGTCAGACCGAGATCCAGGCCAGCTTGCGCCTCGCTTCGCGTGTGTTCGAGTCGAGCCTGGACGCTATCTTCATCGCCGACAGCCACCACCGCGTGATGCGCATGAACCCCGGGTGCGAGCGCCTGGTGGGGCCTGCGGCCCGAACGTTTGAGGGCTGCATGGCGGCCGCGCTGTTCGGTGTTGGTTCCGACCCCACCTTCATGGACCGTGTTCAGCAAGGATGGGAGCGCGAAGGTTTCTGGGAGGGCGAGCTGTGGCTTCCTCGCGAGAACAGCACTTACTGTGCCGTGCAGCTGTCATGGGTGGCGCTGCGTGATGACGAAGGGCGCATCGTACAGAGCATCGGCTTCATGCGCGATCTCACGCTGCAGCACGCGGCGCAAAAGCGGATCGAGGAGCTGGCCTACAGTGACGCTCTCACAGGCCTTCCCAACCGGCTCCTGCTGTCCCAACGTGTCGAGACCGCTATCCAGGGCGCACGCCAGAGTGACACGGGGTTTGCGATTCTGTTCCTTGATCTTGATCGGTTCAAGATCATCAATGACTCGCTGGGACACCCGTTTGGCGACAGGGTGCTGCAACTGGTGGCCGAGCGACTGCAGGCCTGCCTGCGCCAGACCGATATGCTTTGCCGCCTGGGTGGCGACGAGTTCGTGATCTACCTCCACGGTGGAGACGCCGTGGTGGCCGAGGGTGTGGCTCGTCGTGTGCTCGATGACATGCTCAAACCCTTCATGCTGGATGAGATGGGATTCTCCATCCAGTGCAGTATTGGCATTGCACTCTACCCGCAAGACGGGGCCACACTGGACGACCTCATCAAGCAGGCCGATACGGCCATGTACCGGGTCAAGGACCGGGGCCGCGGCAACTACGGGTTTTACCAGCCTCAGATGAATGCCAACCTTCTGTCGCGGATGCAGATGGAACACGCCATGCGTCAGGCACCGGGCCAGCAACGCATGGCTGTGCATTACCAGCCGCAGGTCAACATGTCCACGGGCCGCATCACGGGCGCCGAAGCGCTGGCACGCTGGACAGACCCGGAGTTCGGCGCGGTGTCGCCAGGTGTTTTCATTCCGTTGGCAGAAGAGTCGGGCTTTATCGTGACCCTGGGCGCCTGGGTCATGGAGCAGGCAGTGCGCGAGGCCGCGGTGTGGATGCACAGCGGAAGTCCGATCATGATTTCGGTGAACGTTTCTGCGCTGGAATTCCGACAGCCGGACTTCGTTGACCGCATCACGCGGTTGCTGGCCGTACACCAGCTGCCTCCGACTCTTCTCGAACTGGAGCTGACCGAGAGCATCCTGCTCCAGGATGCGCAGGAGACGGAACAGCGCCTTCGGGTGCTCGCCAGGCTCGGCATCGGGCTGGCCATCGACGACTTTGGCACGGGTTACTCGAGTCTCGCGTACCTCAAAAAGCTGCCCATCCACAAACTCAAGATCGACCAGTCATTTGTGCGGGGGCTCCCGGACGACGAAGGCGACCGCGCCATCGTCAGCGCCATCATCAGCATCGGTCAGGCCATGCACATCGAGGTGGTGGCCGAGGGGGTGGAGACAGAAACGCAGCAGGCGGTTCTGCAGCAGATGAGCTGTGACCACTACCAGGGTTTTCTGTGTGCTCCAGGCCTGCCTGCAGAAGAGTTTCGCGCGCTTTTGTCAAGGCCGCTGCCGCTGCGCGCGCAGGGCACACGCAACCCATCCAGGATCTGAAGCCGAAGCACGGCATAGCGCATTACTCAGCTGCGGCTCATGCCCGAGCATGCCTCTGTAGCGCCTATTGGCTGGCCGGTTGCCCCAAAAATGGCGCACCTCCGTCAGAGTGCGGCAATGCCCTTCCAGAGCATGTACGCTGCGAGGCCAAACAGCAGTGAGGCGAACACACGTTTGAGTTGCTTGACGGGGAGGCTGTGGGCTGCCTTGGCCCCCAACGGTGCGGTGAGAACGCTGCAGGCGGCAATCACTGCCAATGCGGGCAACCACACGTAGCCCAGTGAAGCAGAGGGCAGGCCCGCCACATTTTGTCCGCCCACCACGTAGCCCACCACATTGGCCAGCGCGATAGGGAAACCCAGCGCCGCGCTGGTGGCCACCGCGTTGTGGATGGGCACGTTGCACCAGGTCATGAACGGCACGCTGACAAAGCCACCCCCGGCGCCCACCAGCCCCGACAGGAAGCCGATCACCCCGCCTGCCGCCACCTGCCCGCCGCCGCCTGGCATCTGCCGGGAGGGCGCGGGCTTCTTGTCCAGGAACATCTGCGATGCAGAGAAGCTGACGAACAGCGCAAAGAAAATGGCGAGAAACGAGCCCTTGAGCAGTGCAAACACACCCAGGCTCGCCATGAAACCGCCCAGCACGATGCCTGGAGCGAGGCGCTTGACGATGTCCCAGCGCACAGCGCCGCGCTGGTGGTGCGCCCGTACGCTGGACACCGACGTGAACATGATCGTGGCCATCGATGTGGCAATGGCCATCTTGACCGCCAGATCCGGTGCGACCTGCTGGCCGCCCAGGATATAGGTCAGGAAGGGCACCAGGAGCATGCCCCCCCCGATACCCAGAAGGCCTGCCAGAAAGCCCGTGGCAAGGCCGAGCACGCCGAGTTCAACTATCAGGATGGGATCCAGCATGGGCGGAGAAAGAAAATGGGAAGAGGGGATCGCAAGAAGAGCAGCATCCGCCGCACCCGGCTCGCTGCCGGGGCAGCGACGGGATCACGCCGGAGAAAACAGGGTGTCTGCGATGGCCACCGGACTCTCATCCTGAACCGGGGGTTCAGGTGGGCGAGGGCAGCCAGGCGTTGGGTTCATCTGACGCGAGATGATCACGCTCACCCGGCAATTACCAAGCCCGAGCTCGTTGAGCATTGGTTCAAGGAAATATAAAGCCCGGCAGCATCGCAGACAGCCCGATTGTAGGCCGCACAGCGCAAGGTTGCAGGCCAAGGGCGTGTAAAGCGCGGTCTGCCACGCACAGGGGCCAAGCCTGCACGGCGGACCACGTTAGTGCAGCATGCAGGCTCCGGGCTATCGGGATGCGAGGCAGCGCCGCAAACCGACGCATGCGCGAGATCTCGCGGGGCAATCCTTGCCGTGGCGCCTTTCAGGCTGTGCGGGGCGTGCGCAGAGGGCGCTCGTTTCAGAGCAATCTGCCGTCTCCGCCCAGGACGTCGTCCAGCTGGCCAACCAGCGAGCGCAGGCGCTCATCGTCGGCCCCGGGCAATGGCAACTCGTGCTGTGCCGTGGTGGGGCCAACCGGGGAGGACTCCGCGGCCCTGCGCTCGGCAGAGCGGGCAGCGAGATCGGCGGCGTCCCGGTCAGCGATTTCGAAGGCGAGATTCAGCGCGGCAAGCACGGCAATGCGCTCGCGCGCACGCACCTTGCCTGCATCCCTGATCTTCGTCATGGCCGTGTCCACGCGCTCCACTGCGTCGAGCAGGCGGCCCTCGTGGCCCTCCGGGCAGGACAGCAGGTAGCTCTGCTGCAGGATCTGCACCTCGATCTGCTTCATGGGGTCTCCTTGGTGGCTGGGGCTGCCACGGGCAGTCGTTCCAGCAGCGCATCGACGCGCGCCCGCGCAGCGCTCAGGCGTGACTTGAGCGAGTCGCGCTCCTGCGTGAGCGTCGCCACCTGTTCGGCCAGCAACGCATTGGTGCGTTGCAGCTCGGCGTGGCGCAGCAGCAGGCGCTCGACGCGCTCGGCGATCTGGTCTGTGGTGGACTGTGTGGCCATAGAGCCTGCGATTGTAGGGTTGGGGTGCTGCAAAGGGACGTAAAATCCGCCCCGTTGGTGCTCGCGGTGTGGTTCACATGCTGCAGTTCAACGGGAAGCAGGGAGGCACCGCCGCGGCGCGGCGTGCCCAGCCTGCGCTGCCCCCGCAACGGTCAGCGGACGAATCCTTGTTGATTCTCTCTCCATCCATACGCCACTGTGTGCCCTGAACAAGCACGTGGGAAGGCATTGGGGGGTGTTCCGCCAGCCCGGATACCGGCCAACACGGTGGCCGCGTGTGCCTGATGAAGGTGCTCGCGGCCGTGTCACCCATTTGCTGGCGGGGAGGCCGGCGCGGGTTGTTTGTTGACGACGATTCCCATGACCTTACGTACCCCTCGTGCGCGTAAATCCGCGCCCTTGTCCCGGGTTGCCGTTGCGCTTGCCGCAGCTGGCTGCACTGCCGCATTCGCCCAAGGCGCGATTCCCGAACCTGTGCTGATCGCACAAAACCTGCGCGCCCCTTCGCTGGCCGAAACCGTGGTAGCTGCATCTCGCACACCGCAGCCGCTGGCCGACCTGGTGGCCGACATCTCCATCGTGGATCGCGAGACCATTGAAAACAGCGGTGCCACGGGCCTGGCTGATCTGCTGGGCCGGTTGCCGGGCGTGGAATTCGCTCGCAATGGCGGTCCGGGCGCCACCACCAGTGTGTTCCTGCGCGGTGCCGAAACCCGCTTCACCGCTGTGTACATCGATGGCGTGCGCATCGATTCACAGTCCACCGGTGGCGCCCCGTGGGAGAGCATTCCGCTGGGGCTCATCGACCGCATCGAAGTGCTGCGTGGCCCCGCCGGGGCGGTGTACGGATCGGACGCCCTGGGCGGCGTTGTTCAGATATTCACCAAGCGCGGTGAAAACGGCTTTGCGCCCTATGTCAGCGCGGGCGTTGGCACCCACGGGACGAGCAAGGTCGAAGCGGGCGTGAGCGGCGCCAGCGGCACCATCGACTACGCGTTGGGAGTGGCCCGCGAGGACAGCAAGGGCTTCAACGCCCGGCCGATCGCCTCGCAGAATCCGGATCGTGACGGCTACCGCACCACCGCGGGGCATGCTCGTCTTGGCGTGCAGGTGGATGCAGTGCACCGCCTGGAGGGAACGCTGATGGCCAATGACACCAGCAGCGGTTACGACAACGGCCTGGGCAAGGATGACCGCAGCCTCCACACCATACATGCGCTCGGCCTGAACTGGCTGGCGCAGTGGAGCACGGCGTACAAGACGCGCCTGTCCATTACCGATTCACGTGACGAATACGAGACGCGCCCCTCGCCTTACCTGACCGAAACACGCCTGCGCGGCTATCTGTTCCAGAACGAATGGCGCGTGGGTGCCCATCTGCTGAGCGCCGCGCTGGAGCGCCGTGAAGACCACCTGAGAAACACCCCCATCGACCGCAAGCGTTCTCAGGACGCACTGGCCCTGGGCTACGGCTTCAACGCGCAGGGCCATACCGTGCAGCTCAACGTGCGGCACGATTCCGACAGCGAGTTCGGCGGCAAGAGCACTGGCAGCATGGCATACGGCTATGCCATCACGCCACAGTGGCGGGCTACGGCATCGGTGGGAACGGCATTCCGTGCGCCTACGCTGTACCACCGCTTCAGCGAATATGGCCTTGCCACGCTGCGCCCTGAAAGCAGCCGCAATGCCGAGGTGGCGCTGCGCTATGCGCAGGGCACCAGCAGCTTCTCGGCCACGCTGTTTCGCAATCGCGTGCAGGACCTGATCTCGTTTGGGGGCGCCGGCTCCTGCGCGTCATCTTTCGGCTGCTATGCCAACACGGCGCGTGCCGAATACAAGGGTGTGACGTTTGCGGGCACGCACCGCATGGGCAGCATGCAGCTGCATGGCTCTCTTGACCTGCAGCGCCCGCGTGACCTCGAGACGGGCAAGCAGCTGGCCCGCCGCGCACGCCATCACGCCACGCTGGGGGCCGATACCCGCGTGGATGCGTGGACGGTGGGCGCCGAAGTGCAGGCATCGGGCCGTCGCTTCGATACCGCCGCCAACACGGCGGTGCTGGGTGGCTACACGCTGGTCAACCTGTACGCCAGCACCCGCGTGGCGCGCGACTACACGCTGCTGGCGCGCGTCGACAACCTGACCGACAAGGACTATCAGTTGGCGCGCAACTACGCCACGGCGGGCCGTACCTTCTACGTGGGTGTGAAGTGGGCGCCCCAGTGACCCTGACGGCGGCAGCCGCCCGTTGCCCGGCGCTGTTGATTGCAGCGCCGGCCTCGGGGCAGGGCAAGACCACCGTCACCGCCGCGCTGGCGCGCCTGCACGCGCGCCAGGGGCGCCGCGTGCAGGTGTTCAAGTGCGGGCCGGACTTTCTGGACCCGCACTGGCTGGAACTTGCCAGTGGCGCGCCGGTACACCAGCTGGACCTCTGGATGACGGGCGAACAAGATTGCGTGGAGCGCCTGCATGCGGCCGCGCAGCAGGTTGATCTCATCCTGATCGAGGGCGTGATGGGCCTGTTTGATGGCAGCCCCAGCGCTGCCGACCTGGCCCAGCGCTTTGGCATCCCGGTGCTGGCGGTGGTCGATGCGTCGGCCATGGCGGGCACTTTTGGCGCCCTGGCGTTTGGCTTGCGGCACTACCGGCCCGGCCTGCCGTGGGCGGGTGTGCTGGCAAACCGCGTGGGCAGTGCGCGCCATGCCGACATGCTGCGCGACGGACTGCGTGATGCGGCCGACTGGCTGGGTGCGATGGCACGCGTGCAGCCGGTGGGGACTGCCCCCGGGGTGGGTCCAAAGTGCGGTGCGTTGCTTCCCGAACGCCACCTGGGCCTGGTGGCTGCGCACGAACTGCCCGACCGCATGGAGCGGCTGGATGCCGCCGCCGATGCACTGCTGGAAACGCCTCTTGGCGCGATGGATGCCAGAGCCCTGCTGCGCTGGGCGGTGGACTTCCCAGTGCCACTGCCATCAGACCCGGTACCGCCTTTGCTTGAGGGCCGCACGGTGGCGGTGGCGAAGGACGCAGCCTTCTGCTTTGTTTACGCCGCCAACGTGCAGACCTTGCGCGATCTGGGCGCACACGTGGTCTTTTTCTCGCCGCTGAACGATTCCGAACTGCCCGACTGCGATGCCGTGTGGCTGCCCGGTGGTTACCCCGAGCTGCACACTGCGCAGCTGGCGGCCAATACGGGCATGGCATCCAGCCTGCGTGCGCATGTACAGGCCTGCAAACCCGTGTGGGCCGAGTGCGGGGGCATGATGGCGCTGTGCGATGCCATTACCCTGGCAGACGGCTCCACAGCCCCTTTCTGGGGCCTGATCCCCGGCCGGGTGACCATGCAGCAGCGGCTGGCCGCGCTGGGGCCGCAGGAGCTGACCATTGGTCAGCACACCCTGCGCGGCCACACCTTTCACTACTCCACCGGCGACATCAGCGCCGCGGTGGCGACCCGCACCCGGCGCCCGCAGGATGGCTCGCAGGCCGCGCCTGGCGCGGGCGAAGCCGTATATCGCCACCGCGGCATCCATGCCAGCTACTTCCACGCCTGGTTTCCGTCCAGCCCCCAGGCAGTGGCGCACCTGCTGGGCGCCACTGCCGGCTGATCGGTCCCTCACCATGCCATCCCGCATCTCCACCGAATTCATTCTGGGCGGCCAAAAGAGCGGCAAGTCCCGCCGTGCAGAGCTTCTGGCGCGCGAATGGCTGGCCAGCGCTCCCGACCACCGTGCGGTGCTCATTGCCACCGGCCAGCCCTGGGACGACGAAATGCGCGACCGCATCGCGCGCCACCAGCGCGACCGCGCCACCCGCGTTCCGGGCATGGTCACGGTGGAAGCGCCGCGCGAGGTGGCAGCCGCGCTGGCAGGCGCCAGTAACCCCCGCACGCTGGTGGTGGTCGACTGCCTCACCCTGTGGCTGACCAACTGGACCATGCCGTTGGGCATCGAAGACATGGGTTCAGGGCAAAAAGCGGCCCTCGAGCATGCTTGGCAAGCGCAGATGTCCATGTTTCTGGCAGCGATTCGGCAGGCCCCCGGGCCCGTTGTTCTGGTGGGCAACGAGATCGGCCTGGGGGTCATCCCGATGGGGCGCGAGGTGCGGGCGTTTGTCGATGCCCTGGGCCTGCTCAACCAGCAAGTGGCGGCAGTGTGCCCCCGCGTCACCCTCATGGCAGCCGGTCTGCCGCTTACCCTGAAAGAACCCACGCCATGAAACCGACCCCTGTGCGCCGCATCCTCTGGGTGATTGCGATCGTGGTGGCGCTGGGCCTGCTGATGGCTGCGCTGGCCCGCGCGCAGCCTGCACCGCAGTCCTCACCTGCCAATGATCGGGCTCCGCAACCGGCAGTGCAGCTGACCGATGACCGCGGCCGTGTGGTCTCGCTGCCACGTCCGCCACAGCGCATCGTCAGCCTGCTGCCTTCGCTGACCGAGACGATCTGTGCGCTGGAACAGTGCCACCGCCTGGTGGGGGTAGACCGCTACTCCAACTGGCCCGAAGCCGTATCCCGGCTGCCGCAAGTGGGTGGCGGGCTGGACCCCAACATCGAGGCCATCGTGGCGCTGCGGCCCGATGTGGTGCTGATGGCAACGTCGTCGCGGGCGTTGGCGCGGCTGGAGTCGCTGGGCGTGCTCGTGGTGGCGCTGGAGCCCAAGAGCCATGCCGACGTGCAGCGCGTGATGGGCAAGGTTGGCCAGGTTCTGGGGGTGCCCGATGCCCAGCGCGTATGGCGCCACATTGATGCCGCCGTGGAAGCGGCCGCCCAGTCGGTGCCTCCCGCAGCGCGCGGCACGCGCGTGTACTTCGAGGTCAACAGCGGGCCGTACGGTGCCGGTGTCTCGTCTTTCATTGGCGAGACGCTGACGCGGCTGGGTGCCCGCAACATCCTGCCCGCGTCGCTGGGGCCCTTCCCGAAGCTCAACCCCGAATTCGTGGTGCGCGCCGACCCCGACCTGATCATGGTGGGCACCCGCAGCATGGGCGGGCTGAACGAGCGACCCGGCTGGAGCGCCATGCGCGCCCTGCGGGAGCAGCGGCTGTGCGTGTTCCCTCCCGAAGAAGCCGACGTGCTGGTCCGCCCCGGGCCGCGCATGGCGGAGGGTGCGCGCATCATGGCGCGCTGCCTGGCAAGCAAGGCCGTGCCGGCAGCCCGGTTTCCGGCGGCGGTGCGCCAGTGACTGCATCCGCTGCGCAACGCGGCCTGTGGCTCGCGGGCCTGCTGCTGCTGGCCAGCGCGCTGCTGGTGGCGCTGGGCACGGGCGTCGGCAGCGCAGGGCTGGAGAACCTGTGGCCCGCCTTGTGGAGCGAGGGCGCCGACCCCGCCGCGCACGCTGCACGCGCGATGGCCTGGCAGATCGTGTGGGACATCCGCCTTCCGCGCACCGTCGGGGCCTGGTGCGCCGGGGCACTGCTCGGGCTGGCCGGTGCCGTGGCGCAAGGCCTGTTTCGCAACCCGCTGGCCGATCCGTACCTGCTGGGCAGCGCTTCGGGTGCATCGCTGGGTGTTGCTGCGGCGCTGGCGCTGATGGGCGGCGGCGTGGGCATGGTGGGAAGCGCCAAGGGCGCCGCCGTCGCGCTGGTGTTTTCGGGCCACTGGCTGGTACGCCTGGGCCTGACCGGCGCGGCCTTTGCAGGGGCCGTGCTGGCTGTGCTGCTCACGCTCGCTCTGGCGCGTGGCGTGCAGCACACGCTACGCCTGTTGCTGGCGGGCGTGATCGTGGGCGTGGTACTGGGCGCCTTCACCTCGCTCATCCTGCTGCTGTCGCCCGATTCGCTCCAGGCCATGCAGGCGTTCTTGCTGGGCTCCACCGGTTTTGTGGGCTGGACATCGTGCCTGCTGATGGCCGGTGTCTGGCTGCTGTGCGTGGTTGCGGCCTGGGCGCTGTCCCGGGTGCTCGATGGCCTGGCGCTGGGCGAAGCGACCGCCCACAGCCTGGGCCTGCCGCTGGCGCCGCTGCGCGCAGCGCTCGTGGCGGTGCTGGCATTGGCCACCGGCACGGCCGTCGCGCAAACGGGGCTGATTGCTTTTGTCGGCCTCGCTGCGCCCCACCTGGTGCGTGCCGTGGTCAAGGTCCCGCATGGCCGTCTGATGGTGCTGGCCAGCCTGATGGGGGCCGTTTTGCTGGCCGGTGCCGACCTGCTGGCACGCGGCCTGATCGCCCCGCAGGAGTTGCCGGTGGGCGTACTCACGGCTGTACTGGGTGGCGGTTACCTGCTGTGGCTCATGCACCGGCGCACCGGAACAGGCGGGGTGCTGTGAATGCGAGTTGCTACTGAAAACATAGCTGTCAGTGCAGAGGAAATAAGCGCCTGTATCGGAAAGAACCCGATATTGCACAGTATCACGCTGCGCCTGGTGGCCGGGCGCTGGACCAGCATCGTTGGCCCGAACGGGGCGGGCAAGTCGACCCTGCTGCGCGCGCTGGCGGGTCTGCTGTCCTGCACCGGCAGCGTGCAGCTGCTGGGCCGCCCGCTGACCGGCTGGTCGCGCAGCGAGCGGGCCCGGGCCCTGTCGTGGCTGGGCCAGAACGAGGTGGCCGCGGACGACCTGCTGGTCTATGACGTGGCCATGCTGGGCCGCCTGCCGCACCTGCCGTGGCTGTCGCCCCTGAGCGAGGCCGACCATGCCGCAGTAGAGCAGGCCCTGCGCGCCACGCAGGCGTGGGACTGGCGCCACCGCGCGCTGGGGCAGCTCTCGGGCGGCGAGCGCCAGCGCGTGCTGCTGGCCCGGGCGCTGGCGGTACAGGCACAGGTACTGCTGATGGATGAACCCCTGGCCAACCTGGACCCGCCGCACCAGGCCGACTGGCTGCTGCTGGTGCGCGGGCTGGTGGAGCAGGGCAGGACCGTGGTCAGCGTTCTGCACGAAGTCTCTTTTGCGCTGCAGGCCGATGATGTGGCCATCATCGCCGCCGGCCGCCTGCGCCACCATGGATCCACACAAGACGCCAGCACCCACCGCGCGCTCGAACAGGTCTTTGACGACCGCATTGCCATCCATCCGGTGGATGGCCAGTGGCTTGCCTTGCCCCGCCTGCTGCCCCGCCGCGCCGCGGCGGATCATTGAACCCTGATCGAAAGACCCCCATGCAGATTGAAGCCGCCCCCACCGAGAAACGCTACGAAAAACCCGAGGGCGAGCGCCGCGGCCTCATCATCGTCAACACCGGCGATGGCAAAGGCAAAAGTACGGCAGCCTTTGGCCTGGCCTTGCGCGCCCACGGCCGCGGCAAGGCGGTCCGGATTTACCAGTTCATGAAAGTGCCCACGGCGCGCTTTGGCGAACACCGGATGTTTGAAAAGATCGGCATTCCCATCGAGGGCCTGGGCGATGGCTTCAGCTGGAAGAGCCAGGACCTGGAGCACTCGGCCCAGCTGGCGCGCGACGGCTGGGAGAAGGCTAGGGCCGCCATTCTGTCGGGCGAGCACTTCCTCGTGGTGCTTGACGAGATCACCTACCCGCTGATTTACGGCTGGTTGCCGCTGGAAGGCGTGCTGCAGACGCTGCGCGAGCGGCCCCGCGATGTGCATGTATGCCTGACCGGCCGCCGCTGCCCGCCGGAAATCATCGAGCTGGCCGATACGGTGACCGAAATGCAGATGGTCAAACACGCCTTCAAGGCCGGTGTTCCGGCGCAGCGAGGCATTGAAGACTGATGGAGTCTGCGTGTCCCATGGCGATGTGGCTGATGCCCTGGCTGCGGGCGGACCAGCCCTGGTGGGGGTGGGCAGCGCTGCTCTGCGTGCCTGCACTCGCGCTGTGCGTGGACCACCGCTGGGGCGAGCCACCGCTGCGCTGGCACCCGGTGGTGTGGATGGGCCGGGCGCTGCAGTGGTGGGGGGAGCGGGTCGCGCCGCTGGCGCCACCGTCTGGACCCGCCGTGGCAAGAGATTTGAGGCGTTTTTGGCTTGGAGCCTCGGTATGGATTGCCCTTGCTGCTATGGTTTTGATAGTTTCTATGGTGGTGCAGCATGCTTTGTACCTGCTGCCGGGTGCGGCAGCAGCGGTGTTGCTGGCGCTGGTGCTCAAGCCCCTGCTGGCCTGGCGCATGCTGCGCGAGGAGGTGCTGGCGGTGGAGGCAGCCCTGGGTGAATCGCTGGGCGCCGGGCGTACTCACCTGGCCCGGCTGGTGAGCCGCGATGTGTCGGCCCTGAGCGCGGGCGAGGTGCGCGAGTCGGCCATCGAATCGCTGGCCGAGAACCTCAACGACTCGGTGGTGGCACCGCTGTTCTGGTTTGCGCTGGCCGGCCTGCCAGGCGCCGCGCTCTATCGCTTTGCCAATACGGCTGATGCCATGTGGGGCTACCCTGGCATGCGCAGCGGGCGCTACTGGCAATGGGCCGGCAAATGGGCTGCAAGGGCTGACGACGTGATGTCCTGGGTGCCGGCACGCATCACGGCTGCGTTGCTGGCATTGGCCGCCCGCGGCTTGCCGCTTCGTCCGCTGGCACACGAAGCCGGCAAGACCCCGTCGCCCAACAGCGGCTGGCCCATGGCGGCCATGGCTCTGGCCCTCGGTGTGCGCTTGGCAAAGCCCGGCGTGTACGTGTTGCACAGCCACGGGCGTGTGCCCGATGCTACTGACATGCGGCGTGCAGTACGCGTGGCGCAGGGGGGGCTGACAGCGCTGCTGCCGATGCTGGCTGCGTTGCAGGGGCTGGTGTGGGTGCTGGCGGGCAAGGTGCTGGCATGAACCGATCGAGTCGCGTGGATCCCATCGCCCGGCTGCCCTCGCTGACCGTGGTGCATGGTGGTCCGGACGCCGCGGGCGTGCCGCAGCACGATTTTTCGACCAACCGCAATGCCGTGGGCCCGTGCGAGGACGCGCTGCGGGCCGTGCAGGCCTCGGACCCTGGCCATTACCCCGATCCTGCGTACACCGCGCTGCGCAAAGCGCTGGGTCAGTTTCACGGCGTGCCGCCATCGCGCGTGGTCCTGGCGGCCAGCGCCAGCGAATTCATCCACCGCATCACCGCCCTGGCGGCGCAGCAGGGCGCGCGCGCGGTGCAGGTTCCGCTGCACGGCTTTGGCGAATACGCCCGCGCTGCGCTGGCGCGCGGGATGGAGGTGCAACCACGCGGCGGCCCGCCGCACGCACCGCTGCAGTGGGCATGTGAGCCCTCCAGCCCACTGGGTTTGTCTGACCCTGCAGTGCTGCTGTGGGCTGCCCCGCAGGCCCTGGATGCGCAGACCGGAGTGCTGCACGAGCAGCCGCCCCTGCGCGTGGTCGACTGCGCGTACGCGCCCCTGCGCCTTGAAGGGCGCGCCGCGTGGGCGGGCGTGCCCGGCAGCGATCTGCCCGTGGATGCCTGGCAGCTATGGAGCCCCAACAAGGCCCTGGGCATGACGGGCGTGCGTGCGGCCTATGCCATCGCACCGCCCGGTATGGACCGCTGGGTGGATGTGCTGGACACGCTGGCCCCGGCATGGCCAGTGGGCTCGCACGGCGTAGCCCTGCTGCAGGTCTGGGTGGACCCGGTGGTGCAGCGCTGGCTGGTGTATAGCCTTGAGACCCTGCGCGCCTGGAAGTCGCGCCAGCAGGCGCTGTGCATCGACCTGGGCTGGGCCATCCACTCGGGCAGCCTGGCCAACTATTTCTGCGCGCAGCCCGACAGTGCCGGTGACCTGCCCACTCTGCAGGCCCGGCTGGCTGCACTGCGCCAGGCGGGCATCAAGCTGCGCGACTGCACATCGTTCGGCTTGCCCGGCTCGGTGCGTCTGGGGGTGTTGGCTCCGCAGGCGCAAGATGCACTCCGTACAGCATGGCTGGCCCTGCGCGGTGGGCGCACCATCCCGGCTGCACCGGCACACCCTTGAGGAGCAACGTATTGCGAACCATCACCGTCAACCGCTACGTCACGCCGCTGCGTGAGGGCGGCTCCATGCCTGCCGTGGTCGAGGGCGACGACCTGGGCCTGTATGTGCTCAAGTTCCGCGGCGCAGGGCAGGGCGTGCGCGCCCTCATGGCCGAAATCATTGCGGGCGGCATGGCCCGCGCGCTGGGCCTGCCGGTGCCCGAGATCGTGATGGCCCAGCTTGACACGGCCCTGGCCCAGACTGAGCCCGACCCCGAAATCCAGGACCTGGTGCGCGCCAGCGCCGGCCTGAACGTGGCCATGGATTACCTCTCGGGCGCGCTCAACTTCGATCCGGCGGTGGATGTGGTGACGAGTGACTTTGCCTCCCGCCTGGTGTGGTTCGATACGCTGGTGGGCAACGTGGACCGTTCTGCGCGGAACACCAATTTGCTGGTCTGGCACCGCAAGCCCTGGCTCATCGACCATGGGGCGGCACTGACATTCCACCATGCCTGGAATGGCACGGTGGCGCAGCCCGCCAAGCCCTTTGCGCCCATCTTCGAACACGTGCTGCTGGCCCAGGCGACGGCCCTGGCCGAGGTGGATGGGGAGATGGCAGGGCGCCTTGCGCCCGGCGTGCTCCAGGCTGTGCTGGCAGATGTACCCGATGAATTCTTGCAGCTGGCCGCGGCAGACCATGCCGACTGCCCGCTGGCCACACCCGCTGCGCACCGTCAAGCCTACGTGGACTACTTCACTGCCCGCATTGCCGGCCGTGCTGTCTGGCGGGTTGCACTGGAGGAGGCTGTGCATGGACGCGCATGACGTGTACGACTACGCCATCGTGCGCGTGGTGCCCCGTGTGGAGCGCGAAGAGTTCATCAACGCGGGCGTGATCCTGTCGTGCCAGCGCAGCGGGTTCCTGCAGGCGGCCGTGGCGCTGGACGAGCCGCGCCTGCTGGCGCTGGACCCGCGTGTCGACGTGGACACCGTGCGCCGGCATCTGGAGGCCATTGTGTCCATCTGCGCGGGCGATGCAGCCTGCGGGCCCATTGCACAGCTGCCATACCGATCTCGGTTTCACTGGCTCACGGCGCGGCGCAGCGCCATCATCCAGACATCGCCCGTACACACCGGCCGCTGCACCGACCCTGCCGCTGCGCTCGCGCATGTCATGCAGCGCATGGTGCTACCCCTGCGCTGAACGAGCCCATCCTTTTTCTTTACGTCCATGTCCCAGCCTTCCAGAACCGGTTCATCCCCCGCCCAATGCGTGATGGTGCTGGGCACCACCAGCGGCGCTGGCAAAAGCTGGCTCACCACCGCGCTGTGCCGCTACTACAGCAATCTTGGCCTCAAGGTCGCGCCGTTCAAGGCGCAGAACATGAGCAACAACGCGCGGGTGGTGGCCAGCGAAACAGGCAGCGGGGAGATCGGTTCGGCCCAGTATTTCCAGGCCCTGGCAGCGCGCGCCGAGCCCGAGGTACGCATGAACCCGCTGCTGCTCAAGCCCGAGGCCGACACGCACAGCCAGGTCGTGCTGATGGGGCAGGTGAGTGCCGAGCTCACGGCCATGCCCTGGCGCGGCCGCAGCGAAAAGGTGTGGCCGCAGATCGCTGCCGCACTCGATGCGCTGCGCGCCGAAAACGATGTGGTGGTGATCGAAGGCGCCGGCTCACCCGCAGAGATCAACCTGCACGCCAGCGACATCGTCAACATGCGCGTGGCACGCCACGCCCGGGCCCGCTGCCTGCTGGTGACCGACATCGACCGCGGCGGCGCCTTCGCCCACCTGTACGGCACCTGGGCGCTGCTGCCCGAAGACGAGCGCGCGCTGATCCACGGCTTCGTGCTCAACAAGTTTCGCGGCGACGCCAGCCTGCTCGCCCCGGCCCCCCAGATGCTGCAGGATTTGACCGGCGTGCCCACCGTGGCCACCATTCCCATGCAGTGGCGCCATGGCCTTCCCGAAGAAGACGGTGTGTTCGATGACCGCACCTTGTCGGCGGGTGCTGTTCACACCACGGTGGCTGTGATTGCCTACCCGCGCATCAGCAACCTCGACGAATTCCAGCCTCTGAAAAACGTGCCCGGCGTGCGCCTGCTGTGGGCGCGCAGCCCTGCAGACCTGGCGGGGCTGAAGGCGAGCGACTGGGTGGTGCTGCCCGGCTCCAAGTCCACCGCCGCCGACCTGGCCTGGCTGCGCGCGCAGGGGCTGGACCAGGCTGTTGCCTCGCACGCGGGGCAGGGCGGTGCGGTGCTGGGCGTGTGTGGCGGCCTGCAAATGCTGGGCGAGGCGCTGATCGACACCGCAGGCATTGACGGCAACGCGCCCGGCCTCGGCCTGTTGCCGCTGGTCACCACGTTCGAAGTGGCCAAGACCGTGCAGCGCACCAAGGCGCAATTTGGCGCGGTGCAGGGCGCCTGGACTGCCTTGGCCGGCGTGGTGGTGCAGGGCTACGAAATCCACCACGGCCAGACAGCGCAGCACCCGGCCATGGCCGCCAAGGGTGACGTGGCGCGCGAGGTAATCCAGGGCGTTGCGTGGCAAAACGCGGCGGGCAATGTGCTGGGCGTGTATCTGCACGGCTTGCTGGAAGACCCTGCTGTGATGAAAGCCCTGTTTGGTGCCGATGCGCCCACGCTGGAGGCGGTGTTCGACGGGCTGGCGAACGGTGTTGCCCCCCACTTCGAACCGGGTGTGTTGGACGCGCTTATTGCGTAAGGCGACGCTTATTGGAGGCTGTTCGCACCGTGTTTGTCAGTGCGAACGCCCGGATTCCCCAACGAGTGGCGCGGTGGTAATAGCCTTTCCTTTGGATGTCAATCCGGACAAGCATCCGCGTCGCTGCAAAGCCGTGCCGGTGCCGCACCCCCACTTCGCTTTGCGCCGGGTGCATGGCGCCTTTTGATGGCAGCGCTTTTGGCAAACAAGATGTGATCCGGCCGCAGGCTCCCGCAGTGGCGCCCGCCCGAGGGCGTCGCCTCCATCTGAATCCGGAATGGCTCCTAGATCCTATAAATAAAGCGATGGTAGCTATAAAAAATGAAGCATTCGGTCACCCCCGGCTTCTCTGGGCGCTTCGGCAGCAGGCATCAATATCGTGCCGGTCTGCACAGCGACGGCGCCCATGGTCGTGGTCACTCGGGTTTCTGATTTAGGCGCCCTCGCCGCTGCCGCCGGCAGCGCGCGCAGGGCCGCGCGGACATCCTCCACCTGCGCAAAAACCCCTGCGTAAAACCGAGATTCGGGAAATCCGGAACGGGCGTGGCTACGATCCGCCAATTGCGAACGACCGTTCGTTTTTTTAACCCTTCCACGAAGCACTCCATGACCGAATTGCCCGTAAGGCCCTGGCACCCGTCGTACCAGCAGGTGGGCATTGCCCCGGAACTGCAGGAGATGCCGTACCGCAATCTGGCCGAGCTGGCCCACGAATGCTGCAGGAAGTGGGAGGCCGAAAGCAAGGTGAAGGCGGCCTTCAGCTGCGTGGTGCCCAACGGCATGAACGGCCGCCTGAGTTTTGCCGAGGTGGACGAGCTGTCCGACGCGTTTGCCGGCTACCTGCGCGCGGTGGTGGGCCTGAAGGCGGGCGACCGCGTGGCCGTGCAGCTGCCCAACAGCCTGGGTTACCCGGTGGCAGCGCTGGGCGTGTTCAAGGCCGGCTGCGTGCTGGTGAACACCAACCCGCTCTACACCGAGACGGAAATGATCCACCAGTTCAACAACGCCGGTGCCCAGGTGCTGGTGATGGTGGACATGTTCGCCGACAAGCTGCCCGCCGTTCTGGCCAAGACGGGCATCCAGAAGGTGGTGCTGGCGGCGGTCTCGGAGTTCTTCCCGGCCATTCCCGGGGCCATCGTGCGCGGCGTACAGCGCTACTGGAACCGCGTGCTGCCGCCGGTGACGGCGCCGCACATCCGCCTGAAAGACGCGCTGGCCCAGGGCCGCGCCACGCTGGCCAAGACGCCGGCCCGCAGCTACTGGGAGGGCGTGGGCCGCCACGACCTGGCGCTGCTGCAGTACACCGGTGGCACCACCGGCGTGAGCAAGGGCGCGATGCTCACCCATGACAACCTGATCAACAACATTCAGCAGACCCGTGCCATGGGCGTGAGCCACATGGCGCCAGGGCAGGAATGCGTGCTCACCGCCCTGCCGCTGTATCACATCTTCGCGTTCACAGCCAACCTGCTGGGCTTCCTGTCCATCGGCGGACACAACGTGCTGATTCCCAACCCGCGGCCGGTGCAGAACCTGCAGCGTGCGATGGAAAACTTCCCGGTGACCTGGATGACGGGGGTCAACACCCTGTTCAACGGCCTGCTGAACGAGGAGTGGTTCGTGGCCTACCCGCCCAAGACGCTCAAGGCGTCCATCTCGGGCGGCACCGCGCTGCACACCACGGTGGCGCAGCGCTGGCGCGAGCTGACCAGGACGCCGATTGCCGAGGGCTACGGCCTCACCGAAACCGCCCCGGTAGTGAGTTTCAACCCGCTCACCGGCACGCCGCGAGACGGCAGCATCGGGATACCCGCCCCGGGCACTGATGTGCGCCTGGTGGATGACCACGGCCACGACGTGGCAGCTGGCGCACCGGGCGAGATCTGGGTGCGCGGCCCGCAGGTGATGAAGGGCTACTGGAACGCCGAAGAAGAAACCGCCAAGGTGATGAACAACGGATGGTTTGCCACCGGCGACGTGGCCGTGATGGACGAAGGCGGATTCATGCGCATCGTGGACCGCAAGAAGGACATGATCCTGGTGTCGGGCTTCAACGTGTACCCCAACGAGGTGGAGGACGTGATCGCCGACATGGACCATGTGCTGGAGGTGGCCGTGATTGGCGTCCCCGACAGCAAGACCGGCGAAGCAGTGCGAGCGTATGTGGTGCAAAACCCGGACCACGCCAGGGAAGTGACGCCGGCCGACGTGATCGCCCACTGCAAGCAGCACCTGGCGGCCTACAAGGTGCCCAAGCTGGTGGTGGTGCGCGACGAGCTTCCCAAGAGCCCTGTTGGCAAGGTGCTGCGCAAGGACCTGCGCAAGGCCGTGGCCGATGAGCTGAGCCGGGCCTGAGCCCCGCCCTTGACCCTGACAGAGAGTACTCCCACATGATTTCCGAATTCGAAACCAAGCTGCTGGGCATCATGATGATCGTCATCATGCTTGGCATGGGTGCATCGCTGACTGTGAAGGATTTCCTGATTGCCCTGCGAAAGCCCGTGGGCATCGGCATTGGCGTGGTCACCACCTACCTCCTGACGCCCATTGTGGGTTTCACCATCGCCCATTTGGTGCTGTTGCCCAACGCAAGCGCTGAAGACAGCAAGTGGTACGCCTATGCCGTGAGCCTGATTCTCATGGCCTGCTTGCCCGGTGGGACCACCAGCAACATCTTCAACTATTTCAGCAAGGGCGTTCTTTCGCTGTCTCTGCTGATGACCATCGTTTCCACTTTGCTGGCGGTGATCATGGTCCCGTTGACGCTGGGCCTGTTCAGCATCGGCATTGAGGGCGACTGGAAGATTCCGCCTGAAAACGTGGCGCAAGTGCTGTTTGTGCTGCTGGTGCCCACCGCCATCGGCATGGTGCTGCGAAAGGTCAATCCCAATCTGGGCGCAACACTGGAACTGGTGGGTGGCGTGCTGGGGGTGGTCGTCATTTTGTTCCTCGTCGTGTCCTGGGTGCCGCGCAACTGGCCGCTGCTGCTTACCACGCCTTGGCCTGTGTACTTTGGCGCCATTGGTCTGGGCGTGTTCGGTTTTGCGGTGGGCTACATATTCGCCCGGCTCGTGCGGCAAGACCCTAGGCGCTCGCGCACCATCGCGCTTGAGACTGGCATTCAGAACGGACCGCTGGGCGTGCTGATCGTGACCCTGACCTTCAGCGGCGAGCAGCAGCAACAGGTGTTGCTGATCCCGGTGCTGTATTCGCTGTTCATCGTCATCACGGCCAGCATCGCTACGGTGTTCTTCCGCCGCAAGACCGAGGCCGAGACACTGGCCCGCGATCGCGCGAAAGACGGTTCGGTACTGGCGAACTGAGAGCACGTGCCTGAATGGACAGGGCGCATGTGGCTGCTACCATCCGCAGCCTCAGGTGCCCGTTGCCGCTTCGCGGCAACGGGAGAATCGGGAAGGCGGTGCAAATCCGCCGCGTGCCCAACGCTGTAAGGACGATGCCCCGCACAAATGCCACTGGCTGCCTGGTGCAGTGTTTCACGCTGTCTGACACATAAAAAGGGATCTTTTCGGCCCTGGCTGCGTTGCAAATCCTCGCGATACCGTCTGGTATGGCTGTGGTTTGCGCCTTGCCAGAACCGAAAATCCACCCTTTTCATGCGTGCCATCCAGCGTAAAACACCGCACTGGCCGGGAAGGTGTGCCAGGGCAGACGACTCCAAGCCAGAAGACCGGCCTGAGCCATTCTTGGCGCTGCAAGGCCGGGCAGCGCTGCCACTATTCACGCTCAGGGGACTGCCATGAATACCAGCGCGGCGGCGCAAGCCACGCCCAGCGTTCACGCCTGTACACCACAGGCCTGCGACGCCCACACCACACCTTTCTTCCGCGCCTTCTTTTCACACCCTCTTTTTGCGTCGCGACGGACGCGGGCATTTTCGGCCCACACCCGTGCCTGCTGAGGTGTCTCGCCGCGCCCTCGCCGCAGCGCGATTTCCGGCGGGCCTGATATCCGCCTAGAAGTCTTGATGAGGCAGCGCGGCCATGCCATCGCCTGATCCTGCCTCCCGGCACCGGCCTCGCCCGGTAGCACACCGCCATCCATGCGCGGCCCCTGTCTGCGGGCCGCGCCATACACCTCTTGAAAGCTGAATACACCATGACCGCCAGCCTCCCCCTGATTGCCGACATCGCCCATCCTGCGCTCGCCCAGGCGCTGCAACACAAGCTGGACCACAAAACCAAGCCCCTGGGCTCGCTGGGGCGCCTGGAGGCCCTGGCGCTCACGCTGGGTGAGATTCTGGGCACTGAAACCCCTGCGCTGCAGCAGCCGCAGATGGTTGTTTTCGCCGCCGACCACGGCCTGGCCGCGCGCGGTGTGTCGGCCTTTCCAAGCGACGTGACCTGGCAGATGGTCGAAAACTTCCTGGCCGGTGGTGCCGCGGTGAGCGTGCTCGCACGCCAGCACGGCCTCGCCCTCACAGTGGTCGATTGCGGCGTGGCCAAGGCGTTCGCGCCGCGCGCTGCAGTGCCAGGCAAGCCCCAGCTGCTTGTGCGCAAGGTTGCGCCCGGTACGGCGGATGCATCGAGTGGGCCGGCGATGACTGCTGCCCAGTGCAGCGAGGCGATCACGAACGGCATGGATGTGGTGCGCAGCCTTCCGGGCAATGCGCTGCTGCTGGGCGAGATGGGCATTGCGAACACGTCCGTGGCGTCGCTGCTGCTGGCGCGCCTGTCTGGCCTGCCGCTGGCAGATTGCGTGGGCGCAGGTACGGGGCTGGATGCTGCTGGCATCGAGCGCAAGCGCGCGGTGCTGCAACAGGCGCTGGATGCCAATGCCAGCGCTACCAGCCCGCTCGATGCGCTGGCTGCCCTGGGCGGCTACGAGGTGGCCACGCTGGTGGGCGCTGTGTTGCAGGCCGCTGCCGAGCGCCGCGTCATCGTGGTGGATGGCTTCATCACCAGCGCTGCGGTGCTGGTGGCCAGCCGCATCGCGCCCGCGGTGCTGCAGCGCTGCGTATTCGCGCACCGCTCTGGCGAGCGCGGCCATAGCCTGATGCTGGCGCAGATGCAGGCCGAGCCGCTGCTGGACCTGGGCCTGCGCCTGGGCGAGGGTTCGGGCGCCGCGCTGGCGTGGCCACTGCTGCAGTCGGCCTGCGCGCTACTGCGCGAGATGGCGAGCTTTGAGTCGGCTGGGGTGGCCACTCAGGGCTGATGTGTCGGACCGGGCGAACGGCTGTCAGCTCAGTCGGTACAAGTCTGGTTTCGGCCAGCGGCCTTGGCACGGTAGAGCGCAGCGTCGGCCCGCGAGAGCATGGCGTCCAGACTGTCTGTTTCGCCGCGCCACGCCGTGGCGCCCATGCTCATGCGGCAATCGAGCGGATGGCCCTGGGCGAGGCTGTTGTGCAGCCGTTGTGACAGCAGGCAGGCATCGTCTGTGGATGTCTCGGGCAGCAGCAGCGCAAATTCTTCGCCTCCGTAGCGCGCCAGCACGTCGGTGCGGCGCAGTACGGTCTGCAGACGAGTCACAACATGGCGCAGCACGGCGTCGCCATGCTGATGGCCGTGGGTGTCGTTGACGGCCTTGAAATGGTCCAGATCCATGAGGATCAGCGCAGGGGGCCTGCCAGTGCGCCGCTGCCGCGACAGCTCGTGCTCGCAGGCCTGCAGGAAGGCCCTGCGGTTGAGCACGGGCAACAGCGGGTCATGGGTGGCCAGGTGCTCCAGCTCGGCGCGCAGTCGGTCGGTGGCCATGAGCACGTTGCCCAGCGGGAGCATCAGTGTGGTGAGCACGTAGGCGCTGATGTAGAGCGTCTGGATCGCATTGCGGTCCAGCAGGTCGCTGCCGCCCTGACCTGTCGATAGCGTGTAGAGCCTGCCCGCCAGCACCAGCAGGTGAAGCACAAGCACTGCCTCCACCAGTCGGATAGGAAAGCTCTGATCCCCCCGCCGGAGCAGGAATACCAGCAGCGAGCCGTAGACGCAGGCGATCGACACGGTAAACACGCCCACGCGTAGGAGGTAGTCGGGATACGACAGGGTCAGCACTGTCATTGCGCCCACGGTCAACGCAAACAATGTTGCCCACGGCACCCAGGCCACCGGTTGGCCCAGAAAGCGCCGCGTTCCTGCCAACTGGAATAGCGCTCCCATCAGCAGCAGCGAGTTGGCGCCAACGATGCCGAGCATGTCATGCACCATGCCGCGTGCCGAGAACAGCGCCGTGGAGAGCACCCACAGCAGCGGTGCCATGGCCCACATTCCCAGGCCGCGGATGCTCGGCGGGTAGGACCGGCGCATCAGGCCCAGCACCAGTGCCATGAGCAGCGACATGACGCCAGCCATGGCAATCAGGGTTCGGGGGTCGAGGACGGGCATGGCGTATCAGTTCCAGTATATCGACCGCAGGCGGATTGCAAGCGCGCGCGAAGGCCGGGGCGCAGCGTGGTCTTACGGCGTTCCGTTCATCGGCCGCCGCCGCCTGTGGCTGGCTGCCTGGCTCACTCGTGTGGCTTGGGTGTCTTGGGACGGTAGTCGCAATAGACGCTGACCGCGCACTCCCAGCACCGCGGCTTGCGCGCCTGGCACACGTAGCGGCCATGCAGGATGAGCCAGTGGTGCGAATCTACCGCGTAGAGCGGGGGCACCCGCTTCATCAGCTGCATCTCCACCGCCAGCGGGTTCTTGCCCGGCGCCAGGCCGGTGCGGTTGCTCACGCGAAAGATGTGGGTATCGACCGCCATGGTGGGCTGGCCAAAGGCCACGTTGAGCACGACGTTCGCCGTTTTGCGCCCCACGCCGGGCAGGGCTTCCAGCGCCTCGCGCGTGCGCGGCACCACGCCGCCGTGCTGCTCCACCAGGATGCGGCAGGTTTCCAGCAGGTGCCGCGCCTTGCTCTTGTACAGGCCGATGGTCTTGATGTAACCCTCCAGGCCTTCCAGCCCCAGGTCCAGGATGGCCTGCGGCGTGCCCGCCACCGGGAACAGCCGGCGCGTGGCCTTGTTCACGCCCACATCGGTGGCCTGCGCGGACAGCAGCACGGCGGCCAGCAGCTCGAACACGGTGGTGTATTCCAGCTCCGTGTTGGGCATGGGGTTGGCCGCCTTGAGCGTGGCGAAGAAGGGTTCAATATGGGCTGTCTTCATGGTGGCGTTGCGGTGTAGGGCGGGATGCGGAGGGGGCGTTGCATGGGTACGGCAGGCGATCAGCCCGCGCGCTGCACCGGCATGCACAGCCAGCAACTGAAGCTGCCTGTGTCAGGTTCCACGGCGAAGTCCGCGTCGTAGATTTCCAGTGCGGCGCGGGCATCGTGCTGCCATCCACCGGGCAGCTGCCCCGGGGTGGCCAGCGCAGCCCAGGCGCCGGGCATGTCGGCGCCGGTCCCCGTGAAGCGCACGCACGCATAGTCCCCGCCGTCAAAGTCCATCACCTGCACGTCGGGGCCGGTACGCAAGCCCACGCCGATCTGCACGCACGCGTCGTACCGGCACTGGGCAGCGGGGGTACAGGCGGGGTTGTCGTGGCTGAAGCCGTAGTAGCGAGGGCGGGGCTGGCTCAGCCGATTGGCATCGCACCAGGCACCGAACCGCTCCCATAGCTGGGTCAGGCCCGGGTGACCGTAGGGGCCGGTGTGGCGCATGAACGCCAGGCGCATGCGGGGCAGGTTGCGGATCGTGGCGGTCATGAGGCGGTCGTGGGTGGTGTAACGGTGGCTGTGCCGCAGGCGTGCGCAGTGTAAGCCGCAGGAAAACTGCTTGCCGATTGGCGACAATGGCGGATTCGTCCAACCTTCCACAACGCCCTTGCCATGCAATTTGCCGATCGCCTCAACAACGTAGAAACCTCTGCCATCCGCGAACTGTTCAAGCTTCTGGGCAAGCCCGGCATCATCAGCTTTGCAGGCGGCTTCCCTGACAGTGCCATGTTCGACGTGGAAGGCATCCGGGCTGCCAGCAATGCGGCCCTGACCGAAGAACCCGGCGCAGCATTGCAGTACGGTGCCACCGAAGGCTACAACCCGCTGCGCGAGCAACTGGCCGCCTTCATGGCCAGCAAGGGCGCCCAGGACGTGGCCGCCGACAACCTCATCGTCACCACCGGCAGCCAGCAGGCGCTGGACCTGCTGGGCAAGACGCTGATTTCTCCGGGTGACAAGGTGATCGTGGAAGGCCCGACCTTCCTGGCGACCATCCAGTGTTTCCGCCTGTATGGCGCCGAGCTGATCAGCGCCCCCATCGACGGCAACGGCGTCAAGACCGACGAACTGGAAAAGCTCATCGCCGAGCACAAGCCCAAGTTTGTGTACCTGATCCCCACCTTCGGCAACCCCAGCGGCGCCATGCTGAGCCTGGAGCGCCGCAAGGCCGTGCTGGAGATGGCGGTCAGGCACAACACCTTGGTGGTGGAGGACGATCCTTATGGCGACCTGTACTTTGGCGATGCACCCCCGCCCAGCCTGCTGGCCCTGTCGGCCACTGTGCCCGGCAGCCGCGAGCTGCTGGTGCACTGCGGCAGCTTGAGCAAGGTGCTCTCGCCCGGCCTGCGTGTGGGCTGGATGATTGCCCCGGCCGAGCTGCTGGCCAAGGCCACCATGTGCAAGCAGTTCAGCGATGCACACACCAGCACCTTTGCCCAGGCCACGGCCGCGCAGTACCTCAAGGCCGGCCGCATGCCCGCCACGCTGGCCAATGTGCGCAAGGTGTACGCCGAGCGTGCCCAGGCCATGGGCGATGCGTTGCGCAGCGAGCTGGGCGACGCCGTCGATTTTGTGCAGCCTCAGGGCGGCCTGTTTGTGTGGGCGCGCCTGACGGGCGCAGGCGGCAAGGTGGCCGACGGCAATGTGCTGGCCAAGCGTGCCATCGAAAAGGGCGTGGCCTTTGTGCCCGGGACGCCGTTCTTCTGCGCCCACCCAGACCACGCCACGTTCCGCCTGTCGTTTGCGACGGCCGATGTGGACCGGATCCGTGAAGGCGTGGCGCGCCTGGGCCAGGCGATGTGAACGGCGCGTTGACCCATCGCCTTGCTGCACTGGTGTGCACTCTGCTGTTCAGCCTGGCCGCGCAAGCCCAGCCTGAGCAGACGCACGCTGTCCCAACCCCTGCGTTCGACTGCCAGCGAGCCAGCAAGGCAGTGGAGCAGTGGATCTGCACCACCCCCGAGCTGGCGCTGGCTGACCAGAGGCTGGGCCAGGTCTACCTCACTGCCCAGTCCAAGCCCGACGATGACGCGGCCCTGGCAGCGCTGCGCCGCGCCCAGTTGCGCTGGTTGCGCGAGCGAAACCGCTGCGAAACGCCCGACTGCGTGGCCGCCAGCTACGCGCGCCGCACCGCTGCGCTGGAGGCCGCCAACCAGCGGATGCTCCGTGTGCAAGGGCAGCCGTTTGAGCCGGTGTTTTCGCGCACGGTACCCAACGTGGACGACACGCGTGTCATCTCCGGCATTGCGCTGCGGCGCACCCAGGCAACGGCCTACCAGGTGGAGCTGTACACCGACCCGCAGGATGCGCGGCGCTGGGTGCACGGCGGTCCTGGGGCGCGCATTGCCTGCTGGCCGCCTGACCGGCAGGAGGGCTATGCATCGCGCTTTCAATACGCTGCCCGTTCCTGGGGCGACGCGTTTCGCCGGATCGAGCGCGACGGGCGCACGGGCTACGTCCTGCTGCGCTTCGTCGTGGGCAGGGACCTGCCGCTTCATGAAGAAATCCGCTGTACCGTGGCGCTGACCGAGTGGTTGCTGGACCACCCCAGCGAACTCCACGTGGTACCCCTGCCCAACTGACCATGCCCAACACCACACCCGAAGACACCCTGCGCCGCCTCGAAGCCCTGGAGATCAAGGCCAGTTTCACGGAAGACCTGCTGGACCAGCTCAACCTGACGATCTACCAGCAACAGCAATTGATAGACCGGCTCACCCACGAAGTGATCGAACTGCGCAAGCAGGCGCCTGAAGCGGGCTCAGGCGGCGCGCGAAACCTGCGCGACGAACTGCCCCCGCACTATTGAGCCGGGCTGGCGCCGCCAACGCGGCCGCGATCAGCCATCTTTTGACGCGGTGCTTGCCGTAGCGTAGCCCCTGGAGCCGGCAGTGCTCCCCGGGTGGTGTTCCCTCGGCGGGTCTGCGCTGGGCGCTGTCAGGCCTGCACTACCCGCCACGCCGCATCGGCCAGCTCGGCCCGGTAGGTGGCAGGTGAGGGCAGCGCGCCCTGGCCTGAGCGGTCGGACAGCCAGGCACGGCAATAGCTTTGCACCGGGCCCATCACCAGCGAAGGCATCAGCTCGCAGGGCAGGTCGCGCAGCATGCCGGAGGCCCGGTGCGGCTCGAACCACAACACCAGCGCCTGGTTGCGCCGGCGTGCTGCCTCCGCCAGATCGGCGTTGCGCGGGCCCGCCGCCACGGCGCCCCGGGCCTGAAACAGAAACCGCGCTCGTTCCGGTTGTGCCACCACCCAGTCCAGATACCCCGTGACCAGCGCTCGCACGCCTGCGCGTGCACTGCGTGCCTTGTCGAGCTGCGCCTGAACGCTGCGGGACTGGTCATGAAAGACATCCAGGAACAGCGCGGCCAGGATGCCGTCACGGTTGCCAAAGTGGTGGTAGATGCTGCCGACGCTGGCTCCGCAGCGCGCGCGCACGCCGTCGATGCTGACCGCGTCTACCCCACCTTCGGCTGCGCAGGCCAGGGCTGCGTTCAGGATGTCCTGGCGCCGGTCGACGGCAGCAGCTTCGGCGGGGACGGCGGAGGGGGGAGGGGTGATGCGGCTTGCCATGGGATGTCATTCTAGAATAAAGTTCTAGAAAAACCTTCTACCTCTCACGAGACGCCATGCACTCCTTTGCTACCGCTGCGCCTGCACCTTCCGTTTCCACCGCGCCCGTTCCTGGCGCTGCCTTGTATCCGCACCTGCTGGCGCCGCTGGATCTGGGCTTCACCACCCTGAAGAACCGGGTCCTCATGGGTTCCATGCATACGGGGCTGGAAGATGGCCGCGACCTCACGCGCATGGCCGCCTACTTTCGCGAGCGCGCCGAGGGCGATGTGGGCCTGATCGTCACCGGTGGCTTCGCGCCCAACATTGCGGGCTGGGCCAAGCCGTTTGCAGGCACGCTGGCCACCTCGGGCGCTGCCCGGCGCCACCGGGTGGTGACCGATGCGGTGCATGGCGCGGGCGGCAAGATCGCGCTGCAAATCCTGCACACCGGCCGCTATGCCTACCACCCGCTGGCCGTGGCCCCTTCCCGGCTGCAGTCGCCCATCTCGCCGTTCACGCCGTTTGCGCTGTCGGCCCGCGGGGTGGAACGCCAGATCCGTGCGTTCGTGAACTGCGCCGCGAAGGCGCGCGAGGCCGGCTATGACGGCGTGGAGGTGATGGGATCCGAGGGGTACTTTATCAACCAGTTCCTGTCGCAAACCACCAACCTGCGCAAGGACGAATGGGGTGGCGACTACAGCCACCGCATGCGTCTGCCGGTGGAGATCATCGGTCGCATGCGTGAGGCTGTGGGGCCGGACTTCATCATCATCTACCGCTTGTCGATGATCGACCTGGTGCCCGGCGGCAGCGCCTGGGACGAGATCGTCACCCTGGGCAAGGCCGTGGCCACGGGCGGGGCCAACATCGTCAACACCGGCATCGGCTGGCACGAGGCCCGGGTGCCCACCATCGCCACCAGCGTGCCGCGGGCCGCGTTTGCCTGGGTCACGCAAAAGATGAAGGCCGAGTTTGTGGCCGCGGGCATCACCACGCCGCTGGTCACATCCAACCGCATCAACACGCCCGAGGTGGCGGAGCAGGTGCTGGCCGACGGCTGCGCCGACATGGTGTCGATGGCCCGGCCACTGCTGGCTGACGCGGCATTCGTCAAGAAGGCTGCGCAGGGCAGGGCAGATCGCATCAACACCTGCATTGCCTGCAACCAGGCCTGCCTGGACCATGTGTTTCAGAACAAGACCAGCAGCTGCCTGGTGAATCCGCGCGCCTGCCACGAGACCGAGCTGGTCTATCAGCCCCTCGCCACGCCCGCATCGAAAAAGCGCATTGCCGTGGTGGGTGCCGGGCCTGCGGGCCTGACCGCTGCCACTGTGGCGGCCGAGCGCGGGCACGAGGTGCACCTGTTCGATGCTGCAGCCGCCATCGGTGGCCAGCTCAACATGGCCAAGGTCATCCCGGGCAAGGAAGAATTCCACGAGATGCTGCGCTACCTGGCCCACCGCGTGGAAGACACGGGCGTGCAGCTGCACCTGAACCGGCGTGTGCAGGCCGCCGACCTGACGGACTACGACGAGGTGCTGATTGCCACGGGCGTGGAGCCGCGTGACCCGAAGATCCCTGGCCAGGACCATCCCAAGGTGCTGAGCTACATCGATGTGCTCCGGCATGGCAAGCCTGTGGGCGAGCGTGTGGCCATCATCGGCGCCGGCGGCATCGGGTTTGATGTGGCCGAGTTCCTCACCCACGGCGACCACCCGTCCACCACCCTGGACCTGACCGCCTGGAAGGCCGAGTGGGGCATCACCGACCCTGCCGAGGCCCGTGGTGGCCTGGCGGCCAGCGGCCCCCGCGCCACCCCCCCGGCACGCCAGGTGACGCTGCTGCAGCGCAAGAAGGGCAAGCTGGGCGCTGGCCTGGGCAAGACCACCGGGTGGATCCATCGCACCACGCTCAAGATGAAGGATGTGCAGATGGTGAGCGGCGTGAACTACGAGCGCATCGGCGACGAGGGACTGCTGGTGTCGTACGGCGACAAGCGCGAGGACCCGACGTGGATCGAGTGCGACACCGTCGTGCTCTGCGCCGGACAGGTACCGCTCTTCAGCCTGGCGCAGGACCTGGAAGCCGCCGGACGCAAGCCGCACCGGATCGGCGGTGCCCTGGAGGCAGGAGAGCTGGACGCCAAGCGCGCCATCGACCAGGCAGCCCGGCTGGCGGCGCGCCTGTAAGGCCCTGCAGGCAGAAAATCAGGCCAAAATGGCCTGAGGCCCTTTATAAATAATGCTTGGGTGCTATATATTTAATAGCGTTTGGGGATGTGCAGGGCTTAGCGTTCCGCAGCGGGGCTCCCCAGCGCGTGAAAGACCCGCAAGGCCGCCCATGCATCGTTGGCGGCATAGACCAGCTGCGCTTCTGTCAGCCTGGGGTTTGCCCAGTTCGAGGTCGCGGCTTTCTTCGACTTGATGAAGCGCCGGTTGAACAGCACGGCCACCGCGCCCTTGACGCCCATGTCCTTGCGGTAGCCGCGCTGGCGAAACACCGTGTTCAGTTCCAGCACGTCCGCCGGCTGCACACCCAGCTTGCGCTGGATGCGTTTGGTGTCGTCACCAAGGCCAAAGCCGGCCTTGGTCACACCCCGCAGCGCCAGCAGTTCTGCGACGCGCGCGCGGCAGTCGGGCTCATGCAGCTGAAACACCCAGGCGTGCTCCAGCGCGGCCAGCTGCACGATGTGCGGGCCGTCAGAGACTTCATCGCGCACGAATGTCGGTTTGGATTCGGTGTCGAAGCCCCACGCGGGGGCGCCTGCGATCGCAGCACAGGCACGGTCGGCCTCCGCTGCGGTCGTCACCAGGGTGATACGGTCCAGCCCGAGCCGGTCGAACGGCTCCAGCAGCGCGATCTCGTCCTTGTGGGGTGTCCGGTGTTGCTCGGTGTGGTTGGCGGTGGCCGCAGGCCTGCGCGGCGCTTGCGGCGTGTCGGCATGTGGTGTGGGGCCGCTGGGAAAGCGAGGGGCGTTCATGCAGGGCATTTTGCCGCGTGCAGCGGTGCCCGACCGCCGTGCCGGGTACCGCTCGCCATTCCAGTGCACTTCAGGGGCTCGGGGGGTGGATGGATGACAACAGCCCCATCCCCAGCGTTTTCCCCTGCGGATCGCGCACCGCGGTGATCTGCTTGAAGGCTGACGCCTGCACGCGGTCTGGCAGTCGCACGAAATTGTTTTCCTGCACAAGGCTGTCGCCGTTCAGGAACGACCAGATCACGAACCGGAGTGCCGACGCCGTCTGCTCCGGGTTGCGTGCCACCTTGGGGAACACGACAAACGTGCCCATGGTGATGGGCCAGGACGATTTTCCGGGCCGCTGGGTCAGTGTGGTGTTGAAACTGCCTGATGCGGCCCATTCGCTGTTGGAAAGCGCAGAACGGAAAGCATCGATGGATGGCTTGACATAAACACCGTCGGCATTTCTCATCTGGACCGGTACAAGTCCGTACTCTGTGACATATCCATAATCGACATATCCGATCGAACCAGCCGTTTCGCGCACGCCCTTGGCCACCCCCTCGCTGCCTTTGACCGCCATGAACCCTGCGGGCCACGAAAGACTTGTTTTGGCGCCGTAGGCAGATTTCCATTTTGGATCGACCTTGCCGAGATAATCGGCAAAGTTATAGGTGGTTCCCGATCCGTCTGCACGCACCACGACCTTGATGGGCAGGTCGGGCAGTGCAATGTCGGTATTCAGCGCAACGATTTCACGCGCATTCCAGCGGGTGATCTCCCCCATGAAGATCCGGCTCAGCACATCGCCCGTCATTCGCAGGGGTACCCCCTGCATCTTGGGCAGGTTCACGACCGGCGCGATGCCGGTGATTGCCACCGGAAGGGCAAGCAGGCCGTGCTCTGCCAGGTCCTTTTCGGAGGGGTAAACGTCTGTGGCACCAAAGCCTACGGCCTGTTGCTGGATTTTTTTCATGCCTGCACTGGAGCCGATGGATTCGTATTCCACCGCATGGCCCACTGCCTGCGAATAAGCCTTGGCCCAGCCGCGATAAATGGGTGCGGCTGCAGAAGATCCTGCGCCTGTGGCCGTTTCGGCGTGCGCAGATACTGCCTGCGAAAGCATGAGTGGTACCCAAAAAAGGCAGCGGAAAATATTCATGGGCTTGAAATACAAATGACGGGCCTGTCAGTTTTTATTCAGTGATGCTGTGCGTCGTGCTCCGGTGGATAGTCCGGGGAAACGCAACGGCAGGCACTTTATCAATTCTGTAACAGGCGCGGTAACACAGCCCGTGTTCTCCGAGGTCATTCGCCTGCGTCACAGTGTTGTCACCTGAAACTCGTAGCGTGACGCAAGTCACTGGCTGTATTCCACCCGAATACCCGGGCAGGCAACTGACAAAAATCTCACAAAGACCGTCACATGCTCCAGAAAATGAAAATCGGCACCCGCCTCGCGTTCGCGTTTGCAGTGCTTTTGCTGCTGATCTCTGCGCTGGCCGCAGGGGCCATTTCGGGGGCCGCCCGGCTGGCCGAGCGCAGCGAAACGCTCTACAGCGACCGCACCGTGCCCATGGGCGTGCTCGCCGAGCTGGGTGACCTGACGCAGCGAAACCGCGTGCTGGTGATGGACATGCTCATGGACCCGGGCACCGCGAACCTGCAGGCAAGCCACGCGGCGCTGACCGCCAACGTTGAGCACATCCGGAAACTGTGGGGAACCTACACATCGCGAACGCTGGGCGCGCAGGAGCAGGCGCTGGCGAAGGCATTTGCGGACGAAAACGACGCCTACCTGGCCGGCGGGCTGGTGCCCGCATCGACTGCGCTGGTGGCGGGCAGGTACGACGACGGTTCCGAGCTTTACCTCACGCGGATCCGGCCCGCGGCACCGCGGGTGCAGGCTGCCATCGACCAGCTGATATCCCTGCAGGTGAATGTCGCCGCAGCCGAGTTTGCTGCAGCGCAGGCGCTGAGCCAGAGCATCCTGTGGTGGATGCTGGGCGCAGCGGGCGCCGCACTGCTGGCGGGTGCCGCCATGGCCTGGGTCATCACCCGGTCGATATCGGTGCCGCTGCGGCGTGCCGTCACGCTGGCGCGTACGGTGGCGCGCGGCGACCTCAGTGCGCGCATCCAGGTGCATGGTACCGACGAGACCGCGGAACTGCTTGGCGCGCTGCGCGACATGAACCAGCAGCTGGTGCGCGTGATTGCACAGGTGCGCACAAGCACCGAAACCGTTGCTCACGAAGCTGCAGCCATGGCGGGCAGCACACAGGAGCTTGCCCGCCGTACCGAGGTGCAGGCTTCCAGCCTGCAGGAAACGGCGGCGTCGATGGAGCAGCTGACCATCACCGTCGCGCAAAACACCGACAACGCCCTGCGCGCTGCAGACCTTGCGGAGCGGGCCAGCTGTGTTGCAAACGAAGGTGGCAGCGCGATGCATGAGGTGATTGCCACCATGCAGGACATCCGGGCGCAGTCGCAAAAGGTCACCGACATCATCAAGGTGATTGATGACATCGCCTTCCAGACCAACCTGCTTGCCCTCAATGCTGCGGTGGAAGCGGCTCGCGCGGGCGATCAGGGGCGCGGATTCGCGGTAGTGGCGAACGAGGTGCGCGTGCTCTCGCAACGCAGCGGCACGGCTGCGCGTGAAATCCGCCGACTGATCTCGGCCAGCGTTCTGGGCGTAGAGCGCGGAGCCCTGCTGGTGGGCAAGGCAGGCGAGCGCGTGGCCAACACGGTGGACCATGTCCAGCAGGTGGTCTCGCTCATTGGTGCCATCAAGGAGGCCGGCCAGGAGCAGGCCCGGGGCATGGCGCAGATCGGAGAGGCTGTGCGGCATCTGGATGCAGCCACACAGCAAAACGCCGCGCTGGTGGACGAGAGCTCAGGCACTTCCAGCGGGCTGACACAGCAGGCCAGAAGCCTGCTCGCCACGGTGGAGCAGTTTCGCCTTTCCGACAATGCTCTGGTATCGGGGCCTTCTGCTCTTGGGCATGCCCCGGCGCAAGGGGAGCCAGCGCGGTCGCTGCTGCCGGCGGCCACTGCAGCGGCATTTGCCACCTCTGCTGCGCTGCCTCTGGCAGCGCGAGGCCACCGGGTTCTGGCGAACCTGCAGACACTGCCGCCTTCCACTTCGGGTGATCGCTGGCTGCCGCTGGTACCGTAGGCCGCTTCATGCATTGCCGCGCCATGTGGCTCTGCGGGCTGGGCGGTTTGCTGCGCAGAAATGCGCCCCATCGCTGCGCCAAGGGCGGCGTTCTGAATCCCGTGGTCCATTGCGCTGCGTAGCACGGCCTTGCTGCCCGGTGTTTGCACAGGACCCTGCTGCACCCGGCTGTAAAGGCGGTGGAAGGGTGGGGCAGGACGCGCGAAGCAGTCGGGTGTACCGCGCAGCGATGAGCCGGCGCGTGCAATCGCTGGTGCGCTACAGCGGCTCGAACAACGCCAGCTGGTCGCGGCCGCGGCGCTTGGCGGTGTACAGGGCCTGGTCCACCCGGTCCATGGTGTCGCGCAGGCTGCGGTCGCCGGGGTGGGCGGTGCCCAGGCCCACGCTCACGGTGATGCTATAGCGGGTGCCCAGCAGGTCGGCCAGTTGGAGGCCGCGAACGGCCTGCAGGATGCGCGCCGCCACTTCGGTGCCACCGTGCACGTCGGTGCCGGGGAGCAAGGCGCCAAACTCTTCGCCGCCCAGGCGCCCGAGCAGGTCGCCTTCGCGCAGCTGACCCCGGACCGCGTGGACAAACGCCGCCAGCGTGCGGTCGCCTTCGAGGTGCCCGAACCGGTCGTTGACCGACTTGAAGTGGTCCATATCGAGCATGAGCAGCACAAACGGCGTGTTCTGGCTCAGGCATCGCGCGTACGCCGCCTCGGCGCTTTCGAGAAAAGCCCGCCTGTTGGCGATGCCGGTGAGCATGTCGGTGGTGGCCAGGCGCTGCAGCTCGCGCTCAAGGTTCTTGCGCTGCGTCACATCGCGGTATACGCCCTCGACGCCCGCAAAGTTGCCCGCCTGGTCGTAAAGCGCGTGGCTGCTGATGGAAATGTCGATCACCGCGCCATCGCGCCGCACCATCTGGCCGGGGAAGTCCGAGACTTCGCCCTTTTCAAGGATGGCGGCCTTGAACGCGTCGCGGTCTGAGCTGTGCGGGTAGTACGACTCGGCCGTGCGGCCTTCGATCTCGTGGGGTTCGTACCCGAGCACGCGGCGCACGCCCGGGCCCACGAGCTGCACCACGCCTTGGGCATCGGTACGGTAGTACACGTCCTGCATGCTGTTGAACAGACGCCGGAAGTTCTGCTCGCTCTCGCGCAGCTGGTCCTGGATTTCGCTCTGATGCGTCATGTCCATGCCGCACATCATCACTGCTGGGGCGCCATCCCATTCGATGCCCACGCTGGAGATCAGCACCATGCGCAGATGGCCCCGCGTGGTGCAGATGCGGAACTCTGCCGCCCGGTTGGGGCGTCCTGCCTGTTCGGGCCCCACCACTTCCTGGATGCGTTTGGTGGAGCGCGGCTTGTCCAGCGGGTGCACGAAGTCGGCCGAGGGGCGGCCGATCAGCGCCTGCGCGCTATCGGCTTCCAGCAGGGCCACGCTCGACGGGTTGGCGTAGCGGATGGCACCATCCTGCGTGATGAGTACCGCCGCGGGGAGACGCTGCAACAGGGCCAGGTCGGGGTGCATTCGGGTGGGGAAAACCTGAAAGTGGTGCGGCATTGTGGCACCGGGGCTTTCTTCGTTAAAAGGATATTTGCGCCGGGCGGTACCATCGCCCATGAGAAAAATTTTCCCCCTGCGCATCGAAGGCAAGAATCCTGACCGCATCCTGGACGCCGTCAAGAACGAAATCCGCAAATACATCCGCCGCGAACGCCGCCGCGACCTGCCCGAAGGCGCCGACTTCTGGGATTTTGACTGCCGTTTCGGCAGCACCCGCGAGGATGCCCAGGTGGCCCACCTGGCACAGCTGACCGGCCTGATCAATGCGGTGGCGGCCGAAGGCGGCACGCAGCTGTATGTAGAGATCCTGGCCAAGCCGGGCAAGCGCCAGCCGCGGCCGGCTGGCGAGCGTGATGCTGCTGCGGGTGATGCCGCCGACCTCGGCGACGAGGAGATCGCCTGAATCACCCGGTACCGCCGCAGCTCCCGTGTGGCGCCCGCGCTTCTGATCAGCGGGAGGTTTTGCTGCCGGTCGCTGGCGTCACCAGGTTGCCCGCGGCACCACACCCATTGGCGTCGCCCGCTGCGGCCTGCGCTGCACGCAGCTTGTCCTTCTTGCTGGGCCTGCGGCCCTTGACGCCACCGGTGCCCTGCGGGTCGGTGGCGGATGGCGGCGGCGCGGCATCTGCCGGCTCAAACCCCGGCAGCTGTTCCAGCGGCAGGGCGAGATGCTGGCGCTTTTCGATCAGGCGAAAGTGCGCCTGGGCTTCCGGCGTGACAAAGCTCACGGCCATGCCGCTTTCGCCCGCCCGGCCCGTGCGGCCGATGCGGTGCACGTAGTCCACCGCTGAGCGGGGCAGGTCGTAGTTGACCACCGCCGGCAGTTGCGCAATGTCGATGCCGCGCGCGGCCAGGTCGGTGGTCACCACCACCTGCCAGCGCTCGTCCTTGAACTCCTGCAGCACCTGGTTGCGCGCGCCCTGGCTCAGGCCGCCGTGGAAGGGCGAGGCAAAGATGCCCGCCTTGTACAGCTTTTCAGCCACATGCTCGGCCGCGTACTGCGTGGCCACAAACACCAGCACGCGCGACCAGCCGTGCTCCTGGATCAGGTGGCGCAGCAGCTGCGTGCGCCGGCTGGCGTCCACGGCGATGGCGCGCTGTTCGATGGCGGGCTCGTTGCCGGGCGTGTGCGGTACCTCCACGCGCACGGGGTTGCGCAGCAGGCTGTCGGCCAGCGCCTGCACGGCTTCAGGGAATGTGGCCGAGAAGAACAGGTTTTGCCGCTTTGCGGGCAGCAGGGCCAGCACGCGCTGCAGTTCCTCGGCAAAGCCCAGGTCGAGCAGGCGGTCGGCTTCGTCCAGCACCAGGTGCGCCACGGCGCCCAGCCGCAGGGCGTTGTGCTCCACCAGATCGAGCAGGCGGCCGGGGGTGGCCACCACGATGTCGGCGCCGCCGCGCAGGCCCATCATCTGCGGGTTGATGGACACGCCGCCAAAGACGATGGCCACCTTCAATGGTTGCTGCAGGTGCTGGCCCAGGCTGCGCAGGACCTCGCCCACCTGGGCGGCCAGATCGCGCGTGGGCACCAGCACCAGGGCGCGCACGCGGCGCGGCCCGCCGGTGGCGCTCAGCTGCAGCTGCTGCAGCAGCGGCAGTGCAAAGGCTGCCGTCTTGCCAGAGCCCGTCTGCGCCGCGCCCAGCAAATCAGCACCTGCAAGGATGGCGGGAATGGCCTCAGACTGAATGGGCGTGGGCGCCATGAAGCCCGCCTGGCTGGCAGCGTGAACAAGGGCAGGAGACAGACCGAGGGCGGCAAAAGGCATGGGTGTGGCGCGCACAGGCGCAGCAGTGAAAACGGAGACGGGGCACGCCGCGCGCTGCGCAGAAGGCAGGCGCCGCACCCCATCAGGGCGGGCGGTACAAGGGCCCATTGTCGCTGCACTCGGCCGCCGGCATGCCGCCGAGGTGCAGCCCAGGCGGCACGCGCAGATAATCGGTGCCTCCCCCCCACTGTGATTTCCGGCGCGACAGGCACTGCACCCATGGCTTTCAACTTTGATTCATCCGTGATCACCCACGGCATCCAGCTGGCCGTTGCACCCGTGTTCCTGCTGACGGCGGTTTCGGGAATGATCGGCGCAGTGGCGGGGCGCCTTGCACGGATCATCGACCGGGCACGCGTGGTCGAGGACCGGGCCCGTACCCACACCGACCCCGAAACGCTGGCCCGCGCCTACCGCGAACTGGGCGACCTGCAAAAACGCGGGCGGCTTGCCAATGGCTGCATCGGGCTGCTCACAGTGTGCGCGTTTCTCATCGGCATCACGATCATCCTGCTGTTTCTGGGCGAGACGGCGGGGCTTGCGTCCAACCGGTTTGCGGTGGGCGGCTTTCTGGCGGGCGTGGTTTCGTTCCTGCTGGCGCTGCTTTGCTTCATGACCGAAACGCTGCTGGCCACGCGCCTGCTGAACTTCCATTTGCTTCAGACCGACGTGGGGGGCTCGCGATGAAATCGCTGGCCGACCTCGGCGGGCTGGTGTACTCGACCGACGCGGGACGCATGTGCCCCGGCTGCCGCCAACCGGTGGCGCAGTGCACCTGCAAGCAGGCCCGGCCCGTGCCTGCGGGTGACGGCATCGTGCGGGTGTCGCGCGAAACCAAGGGCCGGGGCGGCAAGGCCGTGACGCTGGTCAAGGGCGTGCCGCTGGCTGGCGAGGCCCTGGAGCAGCTGGGCAAACAGCTCAAGGCGGCCTGCGGAAGCGGCGGTACGGTGAAAGACGGGGTGATCGAGGTGCAGGGCGACCATGTGGAGCGCCTCATGGCGGCGCTGCAAAAGCTGGGCCACAAGGTCAAGCGGGCGGGCGGCTGAACGTGGGGATCGATCCTGAAAAGCTGCAGCGCCTGGTGACCCAGCAGATGCCGTACGGCAAGCACAAGGGCACGGTGCTGGCGGACCTGCCCGGCAATTACCTCAACTGGTTTGCCCGCGAGGGGTTTCCCAAGGGCGAGCTGGGCCAGTTGCTGGCGCTGATGCATGAGATTGACCACAACGGCTTGTCGGAGCTGCTCAGGCCGTTGCGCCGGGGCAGCGCTGTCGACACCTGATCCCTCCATCAACGGTCAGGCCCGGTGGCGGGGGTGGCCCCCTGCGTGGGACGATCGGGGGCGGGCCACAGCCCGCTGGAGCGCCAAAGCATGGTGGCGATCATCGCCAGCGCAATCAGCAGAGGGCGCATCACGCCCGCGTCCAGTTGCCCATCGGTCATAGTCTGCAACGGACCGACCAGATAGCGCAGCACTTCGGGGAGCGCCGTGAGCAGCACGGCACCCAGGATGACGCCCGGGATGTGGCCCATGCCCCCAAATACCACCATGGCAACGATCAGCACTGATTCGTTCAGGCTGAAAGCTTCGGGCGAGACAAAGCCCTGGAACGCAGCAAACATGGCGCCAGTGACGCCGCCGAAACTGGCCCCGACGCCAAAAGCCAGCAGCTTGAGATTGCGGGTGTTGATTCCCATGGACCGCGCCGCGGTTTCATCGTCCCGGATGGCCATCCATGCTCGGCCGATGCGGGAATCCTGAAGTCGCTGGCAGACCACGACCGTGACCAGGACGAGCGCCAGGAACAGGTAGTAGTAAAGCGTGACCGAGGCGATTTCGTAGCCTGCCACCACCATGGGTTGGCCCAGGTCCACCCCCAGAATCCGCACCGGTGCGATCAGTCCCAGCCCCTGGGCGCCGTGGGTGATGTTGACGGGGTGACCCATGTTGATGACGAGCAGTCGCACGATCTCGCCGAAGCCGAGCGTCACCACCGCCAGGTAGTCGCCACGCAGCTTCAGGGTCGGCGCACCCAGCAGCATGCCGAGAATGGCGGCCAGGGCCGCGGCCAGCGGGATGGTGACCCACCAGGGCGTGTGAAGCCCGTCCGGAAACAGCTCCGCAATCCAGGCAAAGTGTTCGGTCAGGTGGGGCGAGGTCAGCAGCGCAGCCAGGTATGCGCCAAGGGCATAGAAAGCGACGTAGCCCAGGTCGAGCAGACCTGCATAGCCCACCACGACGTTCAGGCCCAGCGCAAGCATCACGTAGAGCAGGCTGGTGTCTGCGACACGTACCCAGTGGTGGCCCAGGCTCTGCAGCAACAAGGGCAGCAGGAGCAGCAGTGCGGCCAGGCCGGCGCGCCTGGCATGCCGCGTACAGAGCGTTTTCATGGGCAGGGCATGGTGATGGCGCGCTGCATGAAGCGCCATTGACTGTGCAGGGCAGCGGGCACCTCGGTGCCTTCGTACGCTGCACAGTCGGTAAAGCCGTGGGCTTCGTACAGGCGGTGTGCGGTGGTCATGAAATCGGCGGTATCCAGGCAGACGCGGGCGTAGCCCCGCTGGCAGGCATCTGCAACAAGCCTGCGAATTGCCAACGACCCCAGTCGCATTCCCCGGTAAGCAGGGCGAACATACAGGCGCTTGATCTCGGCGGTATCGCGGCCCAGGCCGCGCAGCCCGCACATGCCTGCGGCGTCGCCATCGATCTCGATCAGGTACAGCACATTGCCCGGTGGGTGGCTGGTGTACAGCGCCTTGAGAATGTCCGCGTCGCCCCCGGGGCGGGGCAGTGCGCCCCCCTCGGTGGCAAGGGTGGGAAAGCGCTTGGCCAACTCGCTGCGGACCCAGGCCAGGTATTCAGCGTCGAGGCGAACGAGCGAATCGTGGGCGGCGCCGTGGTGGTCGGTGCCGATATGAACGAAGTGCGGTGTGGGCATGGGGCGGGTAATAGGGACCCGGCGAAGGATAAACTTGCCTCAATGTCAAAAAAAGTGGCTTTTAATCTTTTCATTGCGGAATAAAGCGCTCGAATTGAAGACCTCAGAACAGAAGTGAGGGCGAATGGACAAGCTCAGCGGCATGTGTGCCTTTGTCAAAACGGCGGAACTTGGCAGCTTCGTTGCGGCAGGAAGGGCACTGGAGGTCTCGGCGTCTGCCGTAGGCAAGAGCGTGGCGCGGCTGGAGCAGGAGGTGGGCGTGCGGCTCTTGCAGCGCAGCACCCGGCGCATCCAGCTGACCGCAGAGGGGCAGCTGTTTCACGAGCGCTGCCGACGCATCCTGGATGACCTGGATGATGCGCAGGCCATGCTGTCCCTGTCGCGCGAGGTCCCGCGCGGAAGGCTCCGGGTGAGCGCTCCCATTGTGGGCTACCACTTCCTGATTCCCCTGGTGCCCGAGTTCCTGGCGCGCTACCCGGAGGTGGAGCTGGACATCAGCTTCAGTGACCGTGCGGTGGATCTGATCGATGAGGGCATTGACGTGGCCATCCGCAGCGGCGACCTGCGCGATTCCCGCTTGGTCTCTCGCCCATTGCAAAGGTTTCGGCTCCTGCTGTGCGCTGCCCCCGACTACCTTGCACGCCATGGCACACCTGTGGCCATTCGCGATCTGGAGCAGCACGCCTGCGTGCGGTTTCGCCACCCGGACTCGGGCAAGCTGCTCGACTGGCCCTGGCATGAGGCAGCGGCCGGTGCGCAGCCGCATCTGCGCACCGTGCTTGCGTGCAACAACATCGAAGCGGTTCTGGGCGCCACGCTGCGTGGGCTGGGCATTGCCTGCCTGCCCGATTTTCTGGTGCGTGAGGCCCTCGCCGATGGCCTCCTGGTCAGTGTTCTGGAGCAGGAGATGGGCCCTAGCCGCCAGTTCAGTGCGCTGTGGCCGTCCAGCAGGCATTTGTCGCCCAAGGTACGCGTGCTGGTGGACCACCTCGGCGCGCGGCTGTCCGGCCAGACATAATCGCGCCCGCATACACAACTACGTAGAGGGGTTGCACATGAAGGGAAACATCGCGGCGATTGTGCTGGTCGTGCTGGGCGTGTTTTTTCTACTGACCAATCTGGGGCTCATCAGCATCAGCTTGCGGGAACTGGCGCGCGTGTGGTGGCCGGTGGCACTGATTGCGGTGGGCCTGGCACTGTTTTTTACGCCCGGCGACAAGAAAAAATAGGCTTCGCGCAGCCGCAGCCCCCTCCCGGGGCTGCGGGTCACGGCCCGGTGTCGCCGAGGCCGTCGTGCGCGTGCCGCGGCGGTGCAAACGCTGGCTCGCCGCCGAAATAGCCTCTGAACAGGTTGCGTGCAATGCCGTGGGCTGCCACCTGCAGGTCGTGCGCCACCTCGGGGGCAAAGAGGCGGTTGGTGTGTAGTTGCCACAGACCCACCCAGGCAGCAAAGTGGGCGGGCGTCACCCCCTGCAGCACCATGTGTTTGCCAAACACGTCGCCCTTGAAGCTGCGCGAGCCCAGGGCCACGGTGCTCCAGAAGTCCACCAGCCGCTTCAGGTGGGTGTCCCACTGGCCGTGCAGGGCCTTTTCAAACACGGGCCCCAGCAGCGGGTCCTGGCGCACATCGCCATAAAAACCATGCACCAGCTGCGTGATGCTTTCGGCAACGCTGATTAAGGTCCACCATTGAGAGGGGTCAAACGTTATCTGCAGATGAAGCAGCAGACCTTGGCAATGGCCGCAGATCAAGACAACGGATTC
>LNEG01000101.1 GCA_001464865.1 Burkholderiales bacterium Ga0074133 | reverse complement strand
AGTCGAACGCGTCCACCCAGGCCACCACGGTGTAGTGGTAGCGGCCGGGCACCGGCGGCAAAAAGGATGCCTGCCATTCGTCGTTGCCCAGCAGCTGCATGGGCACCTCGGTGGGTGCCGCGGTGGCGGCATTGCCCTCGGCGCGCCAGTGCAGCACCACGCGCAGCGCGTCATGCCCGTCGGTAAAGCAGTGCGCCGTCACGGCAAAGGGTTCGCCCGCAATGCACTTGGCGGCAAAGCGCCCGCCGTCCACCGCGGGCAGCACGGCTTCGACGACGGCGCGGGCGCGGCCGTCGTGCGGCCA
>LNEG01000100.1 GCA_001464865.1 Burkholderiales bacterium Ga0074133 | reverse complement strand
GGGGGTGGGGCTAGGCGTGGTCATCGTCATGGGCAGGCGGCCGCGAAGGCGTGAGGTAGAGGGCAGACAGCGGCGGCAGCGTGAGGCACAGCGACTGGCTGTGGTGCCGCGAGCGCACGGGCGTGGACAGGGCGCCGCCCAGGTTGCCCCAGCCGGCCCCACCGAACTCGCGCGCATCGGTGTTGAGGATTTCGCGCCAGAAGCCCGGCGTGGGCACGCCCACGATGTAGTTCTCGCGCGGGATGGGGGTCATGTTGCAGACCACCAGCACGGGCGCATCGCCGCTGCCGGGACGGGGCTTGCGCAGGAAGGCGATGACGCTTTGCGCGGCGTCATCGGCCTCCAGCCATTCAAAACCTTCGGTCGAAAAATCCACCGCATGCAGGGCCGGGTGGGCGCGGTACACGCCGTTCAGGGCCTGCACCAGACGCTGCACGCCCGCGTGCCGGTCCCACCCGGCGCTGTCCCATTCGAGCTGGCCCTCGTGCGTCCATTCGCGGCGCTGGGCAAATTCGCAGCCCATGAACAGCAGCTTCTTGCCCGGGTGCGCCCACATCAGGCCAAACAGCGTGCGCAGGTTGGCAAACTGCTGCCAGTCGTCGCCGGGCATCTTGTTGATGAGCGAGCCCTTGCCGTACACCACCTCGTCGTGCGAGAGCGGCAGCACGAAGTTCTCATTGAAGGCGTACACCATCGAGAACGTGAGCTTGTGGTGGTGGTAGCGCCGGTTGATCGGGTCTTCCTTCATGTACGCCAGGCTGTCGTGCATCCAGCCCATGTTCCACTTCATGCCAAAGCCCAGTCCGTTCATCTCGATGGGGCGCGACACCATGGGCCAGGCGGTGGACTCCTCGGCAATGCTCACGGTGTCTGGGTGGTCGCGGTACAGCGCGCGGTTGAGGTGGCGCAAAAACTCGATGGCTTCGAGGTTCTCGCGCCCGCCGTGGCGGTTGGGAATCCACTCGCCGGGCTTGCGCGCGTAGTCCAAGTACAGCATCGAGGCCACGGCGTCCACGCGCAGCCCATCAAGGTGGTACTGGTCCAGCCAGAACATGCCGGAAGACACCAGAAAGCTGCGCACCTCGTGGCGGCCGTAGTTGAAGATGCTGGAGTTCCACTCGGGGTGGTAGCCCTGGCGCGGGTCGGCATGCTCGTACAGGTGCGTGCCGTCAAAGCGGTCCAGCCCGTGCGCATCGGCCGGGAAATGCGAGGGCACCCAGTCCAGCAGCACGCCAATGCCGCGCTGGTGCAGGTGGTCCACCAAGTACATGAAGTCCTGCGGCGTGCCGTAGCGGGCCGTGGGCGCAAAGTAGCCGGTGGTCTGGTAGCCCCACGAGCCGTAGAACGGGTGCTCGGTGATGGGCATCAGCTCCACATGCGTGAAGCCCAGGTCCACCACGTAGTCGGCCAGCGCGTGGGCGAGCGCCCTGTAGCCCATGAATTCGCCGCCCTCGCGCCGCCAAGAACCCAGGTGCACCTCGTAGATGGACATGGGGGCGTCGAGCGCATTGCGCGCGCCGCGCGTGGCCATCCAGTCATCGTCGCCCCAGGTGTAGTCCAGCGCCCAGGCGCGCGAGGCGGTGGCGGGGGCCAGTTCGGAGCACAGGGCAAAGGGGTCGGCCTTTTCCAGCACCTGCCCACCCGGCGCGACGATGCGGAACTTGTACGCCTGGCCGTGCGCGACACCGGCCACAGCGCCCTCCCACACGCCGCTGTCGTCGCCGCGCGGGCGCAGGGGGGCGGCGTCGGGGTTCCAGCCGTTCCAGTCGCCAATCACCGATACCGCTGCGGCATTGGGCGCCCACACGGCCAGGTCTGCGCCCGCCCCATCGGCCCGCAGGTGGCAGCCCAGCTTCTGGTACAGGCGCGAATGCGTGCCCTCCATGAAAAGATAGGCGTCATGCGCGGTGAACGCATGTGTCGTTGAAGCCGGGTTCTGTGGGGGAGATGCCTGCACTGGGGTTCCTCGGGCGTTGTTCTGCCGGATGCAGGGCCCTCGTGGGAGCGCCTGCCGGTGGGTGTCGCTTCGTCCATTTCATTGGCGCACAGCGGGGCCGTGGGTGGCCGCGCGGCAGCCGCGCAACGGCCGGTGGGACAGCGCCTTGCCGGGCTGTAGGAGTGCGCTGGCGACACCCGGCTGGTGGCGCGAAGCTGGCGCCGAACGGCCGGTGTCCAGGCGTTCTTTTCCTACGCCATCGCGCAGGTGCGCTCACTACAGTGGGTAGCTCTTGCGGACGTCAGCCTGTGTGGATGCGCCCGTCTTTTCCCCACTGAATCCAAAGGACACCTGCATGCTTGTAGCCATCTACCGCCGCCCCGAAAACGGCGGCAAGTTCTCTCACCTGGCCGTGCCCGAAGGCCAGCCCATCCCCGAAGAAGCCACCAACACCGACTGGGTGGGCGAGGCCGCCGGCATCGAGCTGGATGAGGCGCTCGATCACTGGGACCGATACGGCATCGAACATCCGGGGGACCAGCTGCAGCGCAAGGGCTATGCGATCACCAGCCTGGACAAGACCACGTCCGCCTGACAGCGCCCAGACATGCGGCGTGTGCGGTACCGGCAGGCGCTGTCAATTGCGTGACGGCCCTGCTGGCAGGCCCGGCGCTGCGCTGGTAACCTGAACCGCATGGAGACAAACCACCCCACCCCCCGGCCCCCGTACATCCCGCAGATCCGCCTGTACCAGGACTGGCTGCGCGACGAGCGTGGCCTGCAGTTCGACAGCTACGACGCGCTTTGGCGCTGGTCCATCACCGAGCTGGATGCCTTCTGGCAGTCGATGTGGGACTACTTCGAGATCGAGTCACCCACACCGCACACCGCAGCGCTGGCCGTCAACACCATGCCGGGTGCCCAGTGGTTTCCGGGCGCGCAGGTCAACTACGCACGCCAGGCCTTGCGGCATGTGGACGCGGCCCAAGCCGCGGGCCTGCCCGCCATCATCAGCCGCAACGAAAAAGGCCAGCACCGCGAGATGCCCTGGCCCGAGCTGCGGCGGCAGGTGGCGGCGCTGGCGCTGCACCTGCAGGCGCAGGGCGTCAAACCCGGCGACCGCGTGGCCGCCTACCTGCCCAACGTGCCCGAGGCCATGGTGGCGCTGCTGGCCACGGTGGCCATTGGCGGCGTGTGGAGCATCTGCGCCCCCGACATGGGCACGGCTGCGGTGCTCGACCGCTTCCAGCAGATCGAGCCCACCGTGCTGATCGGCGTGGACGGCGTGACCTACGGCGGTCGCGACCACGACCGCACCGGCGTGCTGCAGGAGCTGCGCGCGGCGCTGCCCAGCGTGAAGCACGCGGTGCTGCTCAGCAATCTGGATGCTACTAATTCAATAGCTGAATGGGCAGATTGGTCCAGCGCTACAGCCCGAAACGATGCTGAAACGGCCGCTTTCGAGCCCATGTGGCTGCCGTTTGACCACCCGCTGTGGATCGTCTACTCCAGTGGCACCACCGGGTTACCGAAGCCCATCGTGCACGGCCATGGCGGCACGCTGCTGGTGGCGCTGCAGCTGAAGGTGCTGCACAACGACATCGGCTGCAGCTACGCGGCCAACAGCTTTGGCGAGCGCTACCACTGGTACAGCTCTACCGGCTGGGTGATGTGGAACGCACAGCTCTCGGGCCTGCTGTCGGGCACCACCTGCGTCATCTACGACGGCAACCCCGGCGGCAGCAAGGACCACCCCGACTGGGGCGTGCTGTGGCGCTTTGCGGCCGAGACAGGCGTGACCTTCTTCGGCGCGGGCGCGGCGTTTTTTGCCAACTGCATGAAGTCCGGCCTGCAGCTGGCCGACTGCGGCGACCTCACCCGCATCCGCGCGCTGGGCACCACGGGCTCGCCGCTGTCGCCCGAGGTGCAGCAGTGGGGCACGGCGCAGTTCGAGGCCATCGGAACACCGGATATCTGGTGGAACAACATCTCGGGCGGGACGGATTTTTGCGGCGCCTTCATCGGCGGCAACCGCGAGCTGCCCCAGGTGCCGGGCGAGATGCAGTGCCGCATGCTGGGCGCCGCCGTGGAATCGTGGAACGCCGAAGGCCTGCCCGTGACCGACGAGGTGGGCGAGCTGGTGTGCGCGCAGCCGATTCCGTCGATGCCTTTGTACCTGTGGGGCGACGTGAGCACCGCCGGGCCGCCCCAAGGTGCGAAGGCCTCCTCGGGGGGCAGCGACCCACACGCAGTGGGCAAGCGTGGGGGCGATCCCTTTGGCTCGCGCTATCTGTCGAGCTACTTTGACATGTACCCTGCGGGCCACGGCCGCCAGCCCGGCGGTGGCAACGGCCCGGCCAGCATGGGTGCGGTGTGGCGGCATGGCGACTGGCTCAAGGTGGGGGCCAACGGCGGCTGCGTGATCTATGGCCGGTCGGACGCCACCATCAACCGCCACGGCCTGCGCATGGGCACGAGCGAGATCTACAGCGCGGTCGAATCACTGCCCGAAGTGCTCGACAGCCTGGTGGTGGACCTGGAATACCTGGGCCGCGAAAGCTACATGCCGCTGTTTGTGGTGCTGCGCCCCGGCGTGGAGCTGGACGACGCGGTGCGTGGGCGCATCAATGCAGCGGTGCGCACGGCGCTCAGCCCCCGCTTCGTGCCCGACGACATCTTTGCCGTGGCCGAGGTGCCGCGCACCCTGACCGGCAAGAAGCAGGAGCTGCCCATCAAGAAGCTGCTGCTGGGCCAGCCCATCGACAAGGTCGTCAACCGCGACGCCATGGCCAACCCGGGATGCCTGGACTGGTATGTGGCGTTTGCGGCCGAGCGGGCCGCGGCGGCGCAGGGCTGAGCGCAGCGCCCTGGCTCGGCGGGCGCATCGCACGGGCCGCCTGGCGGCCCGGCGCGATCAGTCCAGCGTGGCTCCGGAGGCCTTGATCAGGCGCTCCCACACGGGGCGTTCCTTCACCATGGCGGCGGCAAAGAGCGCGGGCGAACTCTTTTGCACATCGAACCCCATGGCAGCGATGCGCTGGGCCACGTCCGGCAGCTCGGTGGCCTTGCGCACCTCGGTGGCAAGGCGCTCCAGGATGGCGGGCGGCGTGCCTGCCGGTGCGCCGAAGGCCAGCCAGCCGGCCACGCGGTAGGCCTCGTCGTTCAGACCCTGCTCGGCCAGCGTGGGCACGTTGGGCAGCGTACCCATGCGGCGCTCGCCGCTCACGCCGATGGCCTTGAGCTTGCCCGCTTCGATGTGGGCCTTGACCTGCAGCGCGCTGGCAAAGCCGATCTGGATCTGCCCGCCCAGCAGGTCCTGCACCATGGGGGCCTCGCCGCGGTAGGCCACGTGGCTCATGTCGGCATTTTGGGACTGGCTCATGTAGGCACCGGCCAGGTGCGGGTAGGCGCCGGTGCCGTACGAGCCATAGGCCACCTTGCCCTTGTTGGCGGCGATGTACTTGAGCAGCTCGGGGCCATTGCTCACCGGCACGCTGGGGTGCGCCACCAGCACCAGGGGTGCAATGGCGATCTGGTAGACCGGGGCGATGTCGCGCTCGGGGCTGTAGGGCAGCTTGGTGTACAGGAACTGGTTGGTGAGCATCGAGTTGCTCAGGCCCAGCAGCAGGGTGTAGCCATCGGGTGCGGCCTTGGCCACGGCGTCGGTGCCGATGATGCCGGCCGCGCCGGGCTTGTTGTCGATCACCATGGGCTGGCCCAGGCCCACGGCCATCTTTTCAGCCAGCACGCGGGCCAGCACATCGGTGGCGCCGCCGGCGGCAAAGGGCACCACGATCTTGATCGGCTTGTTGGGGTAGGCCTGGGCGAAGGCTGCGGTGCCGGTGCAGGCAGCGGCGGCCAGGGCGGCAGCGCCCAGCCAGGTGCGGCGGGTCATCAGGGAGTGCAGGGGCATCGGTTGTCTCCGGTTGTGGTTATGGAAAAAGCCACCCAGCGGGCTGGGCTGCACCGCCATGGTGGCGGGGCGGGCAGTGCCTGTCACGCCCATGGGCGACATGCCTTATGGCGTCTGGGGGTTACCGGCGGCTTCGCCCACATGCACGGTCAGGGGCAGGGGGGCAAGCACCGCGCGCAGGCGGGCCGCCAGCGCGGCGGCATCAGCGCTGGCCGGTACGGTGACGCGCACGGCGCTGTCGCCCTCGGGCTGCGCCTGCGGGCCCGCATGGCCGGGGACCGCTGGTGCACACACGCTGTCCACCAGCGCCTGCACCGTGCGGCAGGCTGCGCGCTGGCGCAGGTCGGGCTTGTAGATCTTGCCCACATTGGTCACGGGCATGGTGTCGATCACCTGCACCCAGCGCGGGCGGGCCACGGCCTCGTCCACGCGTTCGGCGGTGAAGGCCAGCAGTTCGGTTTCGGTCACCGGGGGCGCGCCCGGCACCAGCGTGGCGTAGACCACGGGCAGCTCGCCCGCATAGGCATCGGGCGCGCCCACGGCAGCGCACAGCTGCACGGCGGGGTGGCCGCCCAAAGCGTCTTCGATCACCTTGGGGTCGATGTTGTGGCCGCTGCGGATGATGAGGTCCTTGGAGCGGCCGCTCAGGTGCAGGCGGCCCTCCTCGTCCACAAACCCCAGGTCACCGGTGGCCAGCCAGCCATCGTGCGTGAACGCCTTGGCGGTATCGGCCGCGTCCAGAAAACCCGAGAACAGGTTGGGCGACTTGAACAGCACCATGCCCGGCTTGCCGGGCGGCAGGTCTTGGTCGGATGCATTGCCTTGCCCATCCAGCGCCACCACGCGCAATTGCGTGTATGGCAGCCGCCAGCCCACGCAGCCTGCGGGCGCGTGCACGCCCGGCGGCGTGATGGTGGAGATGCCCGCCATCTCCGTCATGCCCAGGCTTTCGTGCACATGCAGGCCGAACAGGCGCTCAAACCGCGCCGCCAGCTCGGGCGCCAGAATGGCCGCGCCCGTGCGGCAGTAGCGCAGCGTGGCAATGTCGGCCCCGCCCACCGGCACGTTGGCCAGCGCAGCCAGCACCGTGGGCACGGCCGATACATAGGTGCAGCGGTAGCGCTCCACCAGCCGCCAGTAGTTGGCGATCACGTCGCGGTTGCGGAACAGGCTGGTGGTGGGGATGACGGTTTCCACCCCCGCCGACAAGGCTGCCAGGGCGCCCGGCAGCACGCCCGCCACATGGAACAGCGGGTAGCCGTTGATGCCCACATCTTGCGGTTGCATGCCCTGCATCTGCACGCAGCCCCAGGCGGTGAACACCTGCGCCCCGTGGCTGTGGCGCGCCAGCTTGGGCGCACCCGTGGTGCCACCGGTGTGAAAGTACGCCGCGATGTCGGTGCCTTCAATGCGGCGGCCGCTTACCAGGCGGTCGGCGGGGTGCTGCAGCCGCTCGGCCAGGTCCACCACGCCAGCGGGCAGCGGGCCGGCCGCCCCGGGCGCTTCATCGTGCGGGGCCACGCGCAGCACGGTGGTCAGCGTAGTCACCCGCTCGCGCAGGCGCAGGGCCTTGCTCCAGTAGCCCAGGTCGCCCTCCGCACCGTAGGCGATCAGCACCCTTGCCCGCGCCAGGGTCATCATGGCCGCGATCTTGTCGTCGGTGAGCATGGGGTTGAGCGGCTGCACGATACCCGCCGCCTCGCCGCCCCACAGGGCCAGGTGGTACTCCAGGCAGCCGGGCAGCAGCACCGCCACGGCGTCCTGCGGGCCCACGCCCAGGTGGTGCAGCAGATTGGCCGTCTGGTGGATGCCGGCCAGCAGCTGGTGATAAGTCCAGCGCACAGGGTCCTGCGCCGGGTCTGCCGTGGGCAGGAAGGTCAGCGCGGGCTTGTCGCCAAAGGCCCGGGCCGAATTGACGAAGATCTCGTAGGTGCTTTGCACCGGCAACGCCTCGGCCAGCGGGCCCGCCTCCAGCCGCTGCACGTCTTGCAGGCTGCGCACCGGGAAGGCGGGTGCGAAGGGTGCGTGGAGCGGGGGCGTCTGCGGGGTGGACATGCTGGTGTGGTCTCGGTGGTCTCTCGGTGGCCGGGGGCGAAAAGGCGGCTCTGTGCGGGGTGGTTGCGGTCTTTTCCTACCCCGTTGCGCCTGCCAGGTGCTCACAGTCTGTCTGTGTGCCGGAACAAAAGCAGTCACGCACATGTCAGTGCCGGTGTGCTGCCACGGCACACCCATAATGGATCTTGTTGTTTGCCACTGTGCGCCCCACGGCGCCCCTCCCATGAACACTCCGCAGCCACCCAAACGTTTTTCGATGATCCGTGAATTCCACCTCGCGGACTGGTTCACGCTGGGCAACGCGGTCTGTGGCGTGGGTGCGCTGTTCTCGGTCATGTCGTACCTGGAGACCAGCGCTGTGGTGCATGTGTACTTTGCCTGCGCGCTGGTGCTGGCCGCGCTGATCTTCGACGTCCTGGATGGCCGCATCGCCCGCTGGCGCCAGAAAAGCTCGGCCATGGGCCGCGAGCTGGATTCGCTGGCCGACGTGATCTCGTTTGGCGTGGCCCCCGCCATGATCGCCTACGGCTGCGGCATGCAGGGCCTGTATGACCGCGTGGTGCTGGCGTATTTCGTGGCCTGCGGCGTATCGCGCCTGGCGCGCTACAACGTCACCGCCGAAACCCTGTCGGGCGGCGATGGCAAGGTGAAGTACTTCGAGGGCACACCCATTCCCACCTCCATCGTGCTGGTCGGCGTGCTGGCCGTGGCTGCGTGGATGGGCGCGGTGCGGGAGGACCTCTGGTTTGGCCAGCTGCTGATTGGCGGCTTCACGCTGCACCCGCTGGTGCTGCTGTTTGCGGTGTCGGGCTCGCTGATGATCAGCCGGATCCGCATTCCCAAGCTCTGACGGCGCTGTGGGTCAGGCTTCGAATGCTATAAATAGTATAGCTATAGGGCATTGCTTTACCTGGGCTTGACCGCAAAAAGGCTTGAAATTCATGCTCCAGCCGGCTTGCGGTTGACCAGCACGATCCCCGCGGCCACCAGCACCAGCGCCACCACCAGCCCGGTGGTGACCGGCTCACCCAGCCACAGTGCGCCGATCAGCAGCGCAAACACCGGGGTGAGGAACACGAACACCGAAATCTTCGTGGCCGGGTAGTGCGCCAGCATCCACATCCAGGCCAGATAGCTCACGAACGCCCCCACCAGCGCCTGCAGCAGCAGCGAGGTCCAGGCGAACGCGCTGAACTGCCATACCCACGGCTCGCCCAGCGCCAGCGACAGCACCGGCAGCACGAGCGTGCTCACGCCCACCTGGTAGAACAGTTGCTTGGCTGGCGCAATGCGCCCCAGCGGCGTGGTGCGGATGACCACCGTGGTCAGCGCCCACATCAGTCCCGCCAGCAGGCCCAGCAGGTCGCCCAGCCAGGCCATGGGCAGCGCGGCGTTGGCCGGGCCCATCAGGCCATCGCCCAGCGCCAGCCCCACGCCGACAAACGCCGCAGCCAGCCCCAGCCACTGCCAGCCCTGCAGCCGCTCGCCCGGCACGAAGCGCGGCAGCAGCAGCGCCACCCAGAAGGGCGATGCATACAAAAACACCGTGAGCCGCGAGGCCGACGTGTACTGCAGCCCGAGGTAGATGCACGCGAACTCCCCCGCAAACAGCGCCCCGGCCAGCAGCCCGGCCCGCGCTGCGCCCGGCGGCTCGGCGCCCGGTGACAGCCGCACCCCGCGCCACAGGCACCAGGCCGCCACCGCCGCGCTGGCGATGGCAAAGCGCACAAAGGCCTGGAACACCGGCGCGACCTCGGCCACCGTGGCCTTGACCAGCACCTGCTGGAAGCCCCAGAACATGCAGCATCCCAGCAGCAACGAGATGGCCAGGGGGTCGAGGTGGGATTTGCGGGTGAAGGGCATCGGCCGATTATGAAAGTGCTGCGCCGCACGCGCCGTCGCTCAGGCAACTGCGGCGTATCGGCCGGGCCGGCCGTGCGGGGTACGGTGCCCGTCCTGCACGCGCAGCAGCATCGGCGCACCCGGCAGGCCTGCTGCGTTGACCAAGGTGCAGGCAGGGTCGCGCATGGGCATTGGTGCCGCTTCGCGTCCTCGTGTCCAGGTGCCGATGCGTCTGTGCGCTTTCGTCCCGTGCCGGTTTGCACGCAGTAACCCGTGGACCCCATTGAGGCGTGCAAGGAGAACGCACTGCCATCCCGTCTTTGGCCCCATGCCCGCCTTGTCGGCCGCTGGCCGCGCAAGCCCGCAATGCGCGCAGAACACCCCCAAGGGCACCGCCGGCACGGGTGCGGGTGCTGCTGCGCCCTGCATCCTGGTTCCCTCACCGGGGCACGCCGCGCCGCAGACCGGCGCCGGGCAACAGGTGCTTACGTCCCCCCACGGTACACTTTGCGCCTTCCCAAACCGGTTCCCAGCGTACCCACACCACCGTTCATGGCCCTTACCACGGCGGCCCAGGCCCGCACCAGCTTTGACCTCAAGAGTGCCTCACTGCCCGTGGTGGCCGTGATGCTCAAGGCCACCGACGCCGCGCTGTTTGTCAGCGATCTGGCCCAGCGTGTGGCCGATGCGCCGGGGTTCTTTGACAACGATCCGGTTCTCATCGACCTGAGCGCCGTTCGCGAAGCCCCCGAGCCCATCGACTTTGCCGCCATCGCTGCTGCATTGCGCAGCCACCACACGCTGCCGGTGGCCGTGCGCGGTGGCAGTGCGGCGCAGATGGAGGCCGCGCGCAGCGCAGGCCTGGCGGCGGCGCCCGATGCACCGGCGCCCCGTGCCGAAACCACTGCGCCCCCCGAAGTGCGCGAAGTGGTCCGTGAAGTGGTGCGCGAGGTCGAGGTGGTGCGCGAAGTGCCCATGGCCGGGCCAGGCACCGTGGTGGTCGACAAGCCCCTGCGCTCGGGCCAGCAGGTCTATGCCCGGGGCGCCGACCTGGTCGTGATGGCCGTGGTGAGCTTTGGGGCCGAAGTGATTGCCGACGGCAACATCCACGTGTATGCGCCGCTGCGCGGCCGTGCCATTGCTGGCGCGCGGGGCAATGCCGATGCGCGTATCTTCAGCACCTGCCTGGAGCCGCAGCTGGTGTCGATTGCGGGCATCTACCGCACCACCGAAACCGAACTCCCCGAAGCCGTGCGCGGCAAGCCCGCCCAGGTGCGCCTCGACGGCGAGAAGCTCATCATCGAGCCCCTGGCCTGACCGATTTCCCCCATCCTTTTTCAATCCACAAAAGAACTGCAACACATGGCCAAAATCGTCGTCGTGACCTCCGGCAAGGGTGGCGTGGGCAAGACCACCACCAGCGCCAGCTTTGCCACCGGCCTCGCCCTGCGCGGCCACAAGACCGCCGTGATCGACTTTGACGTCGGCCTGCGCAACCTGGACCTGATCATGGGTTGCGAGCGCCGCGTGGTGTACGACCTCATCAACGTGATCCACGGCGAGGCCAACCTGAACCAGGCCCTCATCAAGGACAAGCAGTGCGACAACCTGTTCGTGCTGGCCGCCAGCCAGACCCGCGACAAGGATGCGCTCACTCAGGACGGCGTGGAGAAGGTCCTCAAGGACCTGGCCGAGATGGGCTTTGAATACATCGTGTGCGATTCGCCCGCCGGCATTGAAAGCGGCGCGCTGATGGCCATGCACTTCGCCGACGAGGCGCTGCTGGTGACCAACCCCGAAGTTTCCAGCGTGCGCGACTCCGACCGCATCCTGGGCATGCTGGGCAGCAAGACCAAGCGTGCCATTGACGGCGGCGAGCCCATCAAGGAACACCTGCTCATCACGCGCTACAACCCCAGCCGTGTGCAGGACGGCCAGATGCTGAGCCTGGAGGACATCCAGGACATCCTGCGCATCAAGCTGATCGGCGTGATCCCCGAATCCGAAGTGGTGCTGCAGTCCTCCAACCAGGGCACGCCCGCCATCCACGCCAAGGACACCGATGTGTCCGAGGCCTACAAGGACGTGATCGACCGGTTCCTGGGCCAGGAAAAACCCCTGCGCTTCATCGAGGCGGAAAAGCCCGGCTTCTTCAAACGCCTGTTCGGGAGCAAATAAGCCATGGCTTCCTTCCTTTCCTTCCTTCTCGGCGAGAAGAAAAAGACCGCCAGCGTCGCCAAGGAGCGCCTGCAGATCATCCTTGCGCACGAACGCAACGGCCGCAATGCCTCCGAGCCCGACTACCTGCCCGCCCTCCAGCGCGAGCTGGTGGCGGTGATCTCCAAGTACGTCAAGATCAACCCCGAAGACCTCAAGGTGCAGCTGGAACGCCAGGACAACCTGGAAGTGCTGGAGGTCAAGATCGAATTGCCGGACACGGTGCGCTGAGACCTCCGTTCCGGTAGCAACGCCGGAGGGAATCCACGCCAGGCCGACGCATGCTCGGCCCGGCGAGAAGCCCTTCGCAGCGTTGGCGCGGCACTCCCATGTACCACAACGTCCAGCTACTGCGCGCCGTGGCCGCGTTCATGGTGTTCTGCTATCACGCGTTGCCGCAATACAAGGCCATGGGGGGCGCGTCGGATGTCTTTGCGCGCTTTGCAGCAGTCGGCTTTGCCGGGGTAGACGTCTTTTTCGTGATCAGCGGCTTCGTCGCGGCGCTCACCACACTGGACAAGGAGCGCACCGCCGCCAATGCGATGCAGTTCCTGAAGCGACGTGTACTGCGCATCTACCTGGGCTATTGGCCGTTCTTTGGACTCGCGCTGCTGGTCTTCTGGCAAAGCGGGTTTGCCCTGAGCGCGCTCGATTTGCTCGGATCGTTCTTTCTCGCCAGCGTGGACATGCCGCGCCTGCTGCTTTATGTCAGCTGGTCTTTGACCTATGAACTGATTTTTTACGGCTTGGTGGCCGCGACCTTCGCGTTCCCGGCTCGGTCGGTGGCGGTGCTGACGCACGTTGCCTTTTTGCTGCTGGGTGGTGCATTGCTCTCCAAGTGGGGAGAGCCTCTTTCACCCACTTTCATTTTTCTGGGCTTCCTGGTGGAGTTTCTGGCTGGCGCGTTGCTGTACATCCACCGCGATGTGCTTCGCAAGCGTTGGTGGCTTGTGGCAGGTTCTGTGGCGGTCTTTCTGGCGTACTGGTGCGGAGCGTCGCGGATGGCCACGGATGGCACCATCCGCATCGCCACTTTCGGTGCCGGGGCTCTTTTTCTCGTGATGCTGGCGATAGTGCTGGAGCAGTCCCGAACCTGGATTGCACCGCGATTTGCAGCGGGTCTTGGAGACGCTTCGTACACGCTGTACCTGCTGCATCTGGTGTTGCTCGTGATTTTTGCTGGCCATGTGCGCGATGCGCTGACAGTGAACCCTTATCTGCGCGAAGCCGGGTTCTTCGTGTTCCTTGCCGTCGGTGTGGCGCTGAGCCGGCTGCTGTACCTGCGCCTGGAATTGCCGCTCTATCGCTGGAGTATTGGCGCTGCGCGGCCCGCAAAGGCCTGAAAAAAACGGTCTCAACCGGTTTGAAAGGGCATGCAGGGCCATGGCGCAGACCGCGCCCGCAAAGGCCCGTCACAGCGTTGAACCCGAAGCAGGGCTTGCGCGCTGCGGTCACGCGCAGCCACCTGTTCTTGCTGGCCGTCAAGCCACGGCGTCCTTTCATCCTTGCGCACGAACGCAACGAACGCAACGCCTCCGGGCCCGACCACCTTCCTGCCCTCCAGCGCGAACGGGTGGCGGTGGTCTCCCGGTACGTCAAGATCAACCCCGAAGACCACAAGGTGCAGCTTTAACGCCAGGACCACCTGGAGGTGCTGGAGGTCAGGATCGCTTTGCCGGATACGGTGCGCCGAGGCCGCAGAAGGGGCTTTAGCGCCTCGCTTGCCTGCCCCGCGTGGTTGGCGCAACAATTCGCCAACCATTGCGGAGATCCCATGAAGCACTCTTGCGACCGGCATTGGACGACGACTGTCCTGGTTTGCGCGGCGCTGGCCGCATGCGGCGGATCCTCGGAAGACGGCGGTACGTCCATCGCGTCTGGCACGCCAGGGACGCGGCCTGCGGTTGCCGAAGCAACGTTGCCATGGAAGCTATCGGTGGCGCCTCTGGCCGAGGTCAGTCTGTCCCCGTCCGACGAAGACTTCCCGAACCCGGAGCGCGGCTTTTACCGCTTTGCGACCGACCCTGCAAAGATCACAGCGACGTCGCTCGAGTATGTGGTGGCAGACGGCCAGCGCCTCGTCTACACCCCGGCCGACCTCAGCGCCTATCGCACGCGCGACCTGCCCAGCAGCTATCTCAACCGGCTCAACGCAGGCTTTGAGAACCTGCGCAGGCAAGGCCTCAAGGCGGTGGTGCGCTTTGCCTACAACTATCCGGCGAGCGAGGCAGACTACCTGAACGCGCAGGATGCCTCGCTCTCCCGGGTCAGGCGCCACATCACCCAGTTGACGCCGGTACTGCAGGCCAATGCAGATGTGATTGCCGCAGTGCAGGGCGGCTTCATCGGGGCCTGGGGGGAGTGGCACACCTCGTCCAACAAGCTCACGACGCCCGCCAACAAGATCGCCGTGCGCGATGCGCTCCTGCAGGCCGTGCCCGTCAGTCGCCAGCTGCAACTGCGCTACCCGCGCGATCTCGCCGCCTGGTACCCCACGCCGCCCACTGTCGCACAGCTGCTGGCCCCCAGCCCCACGGCGGCCGCCCGCATCGGCCAGCACAACGACTGCTTTCTGGCCAGCCCGGACGACGTAGGTACCTACTGGTCTGCCACCCCGGCGGAATCGGCTGCGCTGCGCACCTATGCGCAGCAGGCCAGCGCTGTGACCGGTGCGGGTGGCGAAACCTGTGCACCGCCCGACGTGGCCCGGGCGCGCATGGCGTGCGAGGACATCCTGCGCGAAGGGGCGGCGTACCACATGACGTACCTGAACCGCGACTACTACACGGCTTTCTTTGCCCGGTGGCAGGCGGGCGGCTGCATGGCCGAGGTGTCGCGCAAGCTCGGCTACCGCCTGCAACTGCAGACCATGGCGCACTCCGCGGTGGCGGCACCCGGCAGCCTGCTGGCCTGGCGCGTGGCTCTCAGCAACGAAGGCTGGGCCCGGCCCATGAATGCGCGCAGTCTGGTCCTGTACCTGGTGCGCTCCGACAACACCGCCATTGCGCTACCCCTTCCCGGCACCGACCTGCGGCAGCTGGGCCCCCGCGAAACGCTGCAATGGTCGGGCGAGGTGCCCCTGCCCGCGACGCTCACGCCCGGCAGCTACCGCGTGCACATCGGCGCCCCCGACGCAGCCCAGTCACTCGCTGCCACGCCTGCCTACGCGCTGCGGTTTGCCAACGCCGACAGTGCCGTCACCGGCGTGCAGTGGGACGCGCAAAACGGGCGCCTGGTCCTGGGAACGACTCTGCAGGTGCCTTGACGGACCGTGAACGAGATGCCTCGCAGCGCTTTAAGCACCAGCGGTGGCAGCGGTCGGGTCAGGAGCCGTGTGACCGGGGTGCCAGGCTTTACAAGGGGTGTTCCGTGTAGAACTTGCCACCGTGGTACAGCAGCGGCGGCACGCCGCTGCTGTGGCTGCAGCGCTCCACTTCACCGACGAAGATGACGTGGTCACCCTCTTCGTAGCGGCTGCGGTTGAAGCACTCGAAGGTAGCCGCTGTGCCAGCCAGCACCGGCGCGTTGCTGATGCCCGGGCTGTGTTCCACACCCGCCCAGCGGTCCACGCCGCGGGAGGCAAAGCGTTCGGCCAGCGTTTTCTGGTCGGCCGCCAGCACGTTGATCGCGTAGTGCGAGCCGTTGGCAAAGGCGGGCATCGAGGCCGCGGCGCGCGACAGGCTCCACAGCACCAGCGGTGGGTCGAGCGAGACCGAGTTGAAGGAGTTGGCGGTGAGCCCGATCAGCTCACCCTGCGCATCGCGCGCGGTCACGATCGTCACCCCGGTGGCGAACATGCCCAGTGCGTCGCGGAACTCGCGGGTGGAGAAGCTGGGCGGGCGGGCGAGGGCGGGGCGCGGCAAGGAGGGGTTCACAAATGCGGGGCTGCAAGGCAGCGTTGGACTGTGTAACCATTATGGTGCGCCGCACACAGATGCGCTGCAGCGGGGTTAACCTGCCTTCCAAGCCTTCCAAGCCTTCCAAGCCTTCCAAGCCTTCGCATGCCGTCCATTCCCCATTTCACCAGCCTGGGCTCCGGGCCTGTGGTCCTGATGCTGCACGACGCCGACGGTGACCATCTCACGTTCGCGCCGCAGGTGGAAAGCCTGGCAGCCGCCGGCTACCGCGCCGTGGCGTGGGACATGCCGGGCTACGGGCACAGCGCTCCGGTGGAGCCCTACACGTTCAAGGCGCTGGCCGCCAGCTGCTCGGCACTGATCGACGGCCTGCAGGCCGGCTCTGTGGTGCTGATGGGCCACGGCATGGGCGCCATGGTGGCGCTGGAGGTGGCCGTGCGCCAGCCCGACCTGGTGCGCCGGCTGGTGCTGTGCGCGGGCGGTCCAGCGCTGGACGTGCAGGCCGTCAATGACTGGGTTGCCCCGCGGCAGGCGGCCCTGCAGGCGCTGCAGGCGGGCGGCAGCATGGAGCAGCTGGCGCAGACGCTGGTGCCCCGCTTCATCGGAACCGGGGCGCTGCCCGAAGGTGTGCAGCTGGCGGTACATGCACTGGCTCGCGTGTATCCGGGCGCTTACCGGCGCGCGCTGGAGGCCCTGGCTACGTTCGACCGCGCAGCACCCGCGTTTCAACGGCTTGCCGCGCCCGTCCTGGTACTGGGTGGCGCCAGCGACCGCTGCACGCCGCCCGCCGCGCTGGAAGCACTGGCCCAGGTGCTGCCCGATGCCGAGCACGTGAGCCTGCCCCAGGTAGGCCACTGGCCCCAGCTGGAGGCGCCCGAGGCCTTCGATGCCGCCCTGCTCGACTTTCTGGCTGCGCGGCGGGTGCTGCATTGATGGCCACGCACGCCAAGGACAGGGCCGCGGCATCCCGGGTCGCGCCGCCTGCGGACGGGCAGCGCGCTGGCGCTTCCGGCGCGTCGCCCGCAGGGCGTATGGCGCTGCAAGCGTTGCTTGCGGCCGTGACGGTGGCCGGGGTGCTGTGGGTGCCTGTTCAGCTCTGGCCTGACCCTTCCCATCACAGCGACGTCCATGGTTTGCAGCCACACATGCCACACCCATCGGGGGCGGCCAGGACGACTGCACCAGGCCCCGGGGCGCCAAAGCTCGCGTTTCCGTCCGTTGCTGCGACCCGATCCGCCACCGCCGCCAGCGTTGCGCCCGCCGCCCCGGCGGCGAAGCCCCCGCTGGCAGCCGCGGATGAGGCGGCCGCTGCGTGCGAGTTGCTGCTGCCGCGCTTGCCGGGCGTGTCGCGCGCCCAGTGCATGGCCACGCAGTTGCAGCCCAGCGGAGCGCAGTCGCGCCAGGGCACACCGCTGTACTGGCGCGATGTGCTCCAGCCTGCTGCGCTGCCTGCCTCCCGTGCCAGTCACCGGCAAGGGGCAGAGCCACTGCGCGTGCTGGTGGTGGGGGCCATGCACGGCGACGAGCTGACGGCCGCATCGCTGGCCCTGCGCTGGATTGGCATGGCGGCGGCCGAAGGTGCGGCGTCGCTTCCTTCTCCCGAGATGCCGGTGGCGCAGGGTGCGAGCGCTGAGCGCACGCCTGCTGCGGCGCCCGTGCACTGGCGCTTCATCCCGGTGCTCAACCCCGACGGGTTGCTGGCCCCCAAGCCCACCCGCGTGAATGCCGGCGGGGTGGACCTGAACCGCAACTTCCCCACACCGGGCTGGGCGCAGGATGCGCCCGTGTACTGGGAAAAGCGCACGCGCAAAGACCCGCGCCGCTGGCCGGGTCATGAGCCGCTGTCTGAGCCCGAGTCACGCTTTCTGCACCAGCAGATGGAGCAGTTCCGGCCGCAGCTGGTGGTCAGCATCCACGCGCCCTATGGGGTGCTCGACTTTGACGGCCCGCACGACCCGCCCGCTCGGCTGGGGCGGCTGCGCATGGACAAACTGGGCGTGTTTCCCGGCTCGCTCGGGCATTACGGCGGGCTCCACCGTGGCGTGCCGGTGGTCACCATCGAGCTGGAGCACGCCCTGCTCATGCCGGCCGAAGCCGAGGTGCGCGCCATGTGGCGCGACCTGCGCCAGTGGATGAACACCCGTTTGCTGGACGGGGGCGACGCCGTGGCTGGCGTGCCAGCGCCGAGTGTGCAGCGTTGAGGCGGGAGCGAACCGGGTTCAGGTAAAAACGGGTCCTGGCCTCCGTATCGAAAGCACCCGTAGCTCCTATTTTGGTAGCAAAAATCCCTCGGCCAGCGCCACGGCTCCCGCATCGGCCTGTACCGCCCCGGGCGGCCCGCCCTTGCCCCACAGGGCACCGCCCCAGGGCATGGACAGAAATCTGGCGCACAGCTCCACCGAGTCGATCATGGGCTGGGCCTTGGCGCGGTCGCCGCTGGTGGTGATGAGGTACAGCGGCTTGGCGGCCATCTGCTCCTTGAAGGTGAGACCCGGCACGCGCATCCAGCCACTCCAGTGGTCGAGGTAGGTCTTCAGCGGCGACGGAATGCTGAACCAGTACACCGGCGACACGAACACGATGTGCGTGGCCGCGAGGGTGGCGTCGAGTAGCGTCTTGAGGTCGCCCTCGGGCGCGGGGTAGGTGCCCACGGTGTGGCGCAGGTCCACAAACGGTGGCAGCTGCATGCGGGCCAGGTGGTGCCAGGTTTGCACCGTTCCGGCAGGCAGCGCGGCGGCCGCCTGTCGGGCCAGCCACTCGGTGTTGCCCACGTGACCACTTTCGCGGGTGGAAGTGGTCAGGAAGAGGTAGTGAGGAGATGCGGGTGGCTGTGATTCGGTCATGACGGTGTGGCCTGGTTGCCCGGCGCAGCCGGGTGGGGAATGAGGTACGCCAGGCACAGTTCGACCAGTGCTTCTTCGAACTCCCGGCTGTCGAGCAAGGGAGACTGCTCCAGCGACGCTGCCCGGACGGCGCCCATGAAAGCGCGGGTGAGCACGAACAGCTGGGCGGCGGTGGGGTCCTTGAGATGGTTGTCGCGGGCCATGCGCTGCAGGTGCAGCGCAAGCCGCTCACTGGCGCCGCGCACCGACACCAGCATCGACGCCCGGTAATCGAGCTTCCATGAAAGGCGCGCCAGTGCCCGGCCCTCGGGCGGGCCGCCACCAAAACCCTGCAGATACTGGTGAACATAGGCGCGCGCCTGCTGCTCGGCGGTCCACCCCTCGGCCAGGGCCTGCGCAAACATGGCATCCAGCCCCAGCATCAGCTGGTCGCAGTGCTTGTCCAGCATGGCCAGCAGGATGGCGTCCTTGCTGGGGAAGTACTGGTACAGCGAGCCGACCGATACCCCTGCAAGCTCCGCAATGCGGTTGGTGGTGAGTGCGGCTTCGCCCTGCGTGGCCAGGATGCGCGCAACGGCTTCAAAGATCGCGTCCACGGTGAACTGGGAGCGTTCCTGGCGCGGTGCGCGCCGGGCGGCGGGGCGGTCGGACGGTGGGTTGGACATGCAAAAAACCTGAGCGCAATGCGAGTAGCCAGCCAATGTGCGGATGCCTATTCTGCCGCCTGTTTCCACCCCCGACTCACGGATCCTCCATGCAAGAAGTCTCACCTGCTGCCCTGAGCGCTCCGCTCCCTGCGCCCGCCCGCGGGGTCGCACACGCGCGCTTTCCCTTGCGTCTCCTGCACCGCACCTCCGGGTTGATGGTGGCGCTGTTCGTGGTCGTGCATCTGGCCGGGCATCTCGCCGGGCTGGCGGGCGCAGCGGCGCACCAGACCGTACTGGACGCCCTGCGCGTGGTGTACCGCCAGCCCGTGGTGGAGGTGCTGCTTCTGGGCTGTGTCGCGTTCCAGATGGGCAGCGGTCTCGTTCTGCTGTGGCGCGGTCACCGGCAGCGCCGGGGGGCTGTTGCCTGGCTCCAGGCGGTGTCCGGGGCCTACCTGTGCGTGTTCCTGCTGGTGCACGTGGCCGCAGTGCTGCACGGGCGCAGCGTGGGGATCGACACCAATCTCCAGTTTGCGGCGGCAGGCATGCACACGCCGCCATGGCAGTGGTTCTTCGGCCCGTACTACTTCATGGCGGTGGCGGCCATCGGTGCCCATGTCGGCTGCGCCCTGTACTGGCATCTCCCGGAGCCGGTGCGCGGGCCCGTGCTGGCGGGCTCGCTGCTTGCAGGCCTGGTGCTGGGTGCGGGCCTGGTGGTCATGCTGGCGGGTGGCCCGGGGCCAGTGGATCTCGTGCTTGCCGGCGGCCCGTCCGCCATGCTTGCCGGCGTGGGGCTCAAGGGGTTGGCCTGAGCTGCGAGGACGGCGCTGGCCGGGGGCAGGCCGGGTCAGGCCGTGCGGGTTGCCAGTGCGCTTGGGCTGGCCGGCAGGCCGCAAAACCCGAAGTCCATGGCGGGCGTGCGGCCACTGATGAGTTCCGCCAGCGCCTTGCCCGAGCCTGCGCCATGTGTCCAGCCCAGCGTGCCGTGCCCGGCGTTGACCCACAGCTTGCCCACGCGGGTGCGGCCGATGAACGGAATGTTGGTGGGTGTGGCCGGGCGCAGGCCGGTCCAGTACTGGGGGTCGCCCCCTTCCTCGGGGGTGCGGGTGTCGCACACGCCGGGCAGGATCTCCTCGATGCGGCGCGACAGCATGTGGCACCGTGCGCGGGCCACCGGGCTGTCCAGGCTCAGGTCGAACCCCGACAGCTCGATGGTGCCAGCCACGCGCAGGTGGTTGCCCAGGCGGCTCATGGCGATCTTCTTGCCGTCGTCGATGGTGGACACCATCGGCGCGCCCTCGGGTCTGAGCAGCGGGAAGGTGGCGCTGTAGCCCTTGCCCGGGTAGATGGGCAGATCGACGCCGACGGTGCGCAGCAGCGGTGCGGTGTACGAGCCGCAGGCCGCCACAAAGGCATCCGCCTTCAAAATGAAGTCTTTTTGGCCTGGGGCCCCCGTTTTGTTTGGCATGATTGCTATGGAATCAATAGCGTTGCCAATCTTGTTGAGCCGCAGCACGTCGTGTCCGTACAGGAACCGCGCCCCGCGTGCGGCACAGCGTCGTGCCAGCTCCTGGGTGAAGACGCGGGCATCGCCGCTCTCGTCGGTGCTGGTGTAGGTGCCGCCGGTGATGCGGTCGCCATAGGCCTTGAAGGCCGGCTCGATGGCCAGCAGTTCCTCGCGGCTGACCAGCCGTCGCTGCACGCCGTGGCGGCGCATCAGCTCCACCGCGTGGCCGGCGTCGTCAAACGATTTCTGGTCGGTGTAGAAGTGCGCAATGCCGCGCTCGAGCCGGTTGTATTCAATCCCGGTGGCGCTCACGAGATCCTTGAGCGCAGCGTGGCTGTAGGCGCCCAGGGCCACGATCTGCTGCACGTTGCGCTCGAACGCCGCGTCGTTGCACTGCGCCAGGAACTGCAGGCCCCAGCGCCACTGCTGCCAGTCCAGTTGCGGCCGGAAAAGCAGCGGGGCTTCGTGGTCGAACATCCACTTGAGCGCCTTGAGCGGTGCCTCGCGGTTGGCCCAGGGCTCGCAGTAGCTCACCGAGATCTGCGCGGCATTGGCGAAACTGGTTTCCATCGCCGCGTCGGCCTGGCGGTCGATGACGGTGACTTCATGGCCGCGCTCGAGAAGGTGCCATGCGGTGCTGATGCCGATGATGCCGGCGCCCAGGACAATCGTTTTCATGGTTGCAGTGTGCGCGACATTGCATTTCACTAAAAGCAAAATTAAACTTGATGCAAAAACATCAGCAGGCCTAATACAGCCTCCCTGTTCCACCCGCCGCGCCCACCCCGGCGCCCACGACCATGAGCACCTACGATCCCGCCGCCCTCGAATGCCTTGCCGCCATTGTGGAAGAAGGCGGTTTTGAACGCGCCGCGCAGCGCCTGAATGTGACGCAGTCGGCCGTGTCGCAGCGGCTTAGGGCGCTGGAGGCGCAGGTGGGCTCGGTGCTGATCGTGCGCAGCCGGCCGCTGCGGCCCACCTCGGCGGGGCAGCTGCTTCTCAAGCACACCAAGCAGATGCGGCTGCTGCGCGCCGACCTGGAGCGCGACCTGCGCGAGCTGGCCCCGAGCGCCCCCGGCGGGGCCCGCGAGGATGAGCGCATCGCCATCGCCATCAACGCCGACAGCATCGCCACCTGGGCCATGGGTGCCCTGCACGATCTGGTGCGCCAGCGGCTTCCGCTGGAAATCATCGTTGACGACCAGGACTTCACGCAGGAATGGCTGCGTTCAGGCCAGGTGCTGGGCTGCGTGACCACGCTCAAGCAGGCGCTGCGCGGCTGCAAGATGGTGCCGCTGGGGGCCATGCACTACGTGGCCGTGGCGTCGGCAGACTATGCGGCGCAGCATCTGCCGCACGGGCTCACGCCGCACAACTTTCGCGATGTTCCCTTTCTGTCCTTCAATCGCAAGGACGACATGGCGGCCGAGTTTGTGGCGCGCGCCTTCGGGCTCAAGCGTGTCGCGCTCAACCATGTCTTCGTGCCGGGTTCCGAGGCGCAGATGCGCGCCGTGTCGGCCGGCTGGGCGGTGGGCGTGATCCCCGAGCTACTGGTGCGCAGTGCGCTGGCCGATGGCAGTGTGGTCAATCTGGCACCGGGCCACTCGCTGCCCGTGCAGCTGTACTGGCACTGCTGGAACCTCGAATCCGCGGTGCTGGATGCGCTGACGGCCGCACTCACGGCCACCGCAGAGGCGGCCCTGGAGCCTGCCTGAGCGGGCCCGGCCGAGTGTCTGCAAAATGTGAACCAAATGGTTATTTCGCAACTTGACCATTTAATTTTTTACTGGGCTGTATAAAATAGGGGCATGCAAACCCTCCAGCCCAAAGTTTCCTTCAAGGAACAGATGCACCAGGCGCGCGAGGAGGCCATCCTTCAGTCGGCGTGCCGGCTGCTGGGCGAAAAGGCCTTTGACGCGATGACCATGGACGATGTCGCGAATGCCGTGGGCATCGCCAAAGCCAGCCTGTACAAGCACTTTTGCAGCAAGGAAGAGCTGTGCAGCGCCGCCATGGTGCAGATCCTGGGGCGCGTGCAGGCGTATCTGGCCAGCCTGCCGGACAGCATGCCGCCGCTGGAAAAGCTGCATGCACTGGTGCGGTGGTCGCTCGAGCGTCTGCTGACCAACGAAATGCCGCTCTTGCCCAGCCGCAATTCCACGCTGCGCGCGGTGCTGATGGCCAACAAGGACTATCTCAACGGGCTGGTGTCGGTCAGTGACCAGATCGGTGGCTGGATCGAGGAAGCCCAGCAGCAGGGTGTGATTGCGCCGACGCTGCCCCCCCTGGTGGTGCTGTACACGCTGTACGCCCGCGCTTGCGACCCGGTGGTGAGCTTCCTCAAGGAAGGCGGGCAGTATTCGGACGAGCAGATCGTCGAACTGGTGGTGCGCACCTGCTTTGAAGGGCTGGCTGCAAGGGCCTGATCTTTCTTCCACCTGCAGCTCAAAAAAAAGCCCGGCATTGCCGGGCTTTTGCTTTGCAAAAAGGCCGCCCCCCGTGGGGCGCGGCGTTCTCTTAACGGGGCAGCAGGACCTTGTCCACCACGTGGATGACGCCGTTGCTCGTGAACACGTCGGTAGCCACAATGCTGCTCTGGCGGCCGCGGCTGTCGGTGATGGCCAGGCTGGCGTTGATGGTGAAGGTCTGGCCTTGCACCGTGGTGATGGCGGTGTTGACCGGTACATCGGCCTTCAGGACCCGGCCTGGCACCACGTGGTACGTCAGGACGGATGTGAGCAGGGCCGTGTTCGCCAGCAGGGCTTGCTTGGTGACCCCCAGTTCGGTCAGCAGTGCTGCAAAGGCGGCGTTGGTGGGTGCGAACACCGTGAACGGGCCCGTGCCCTGCAGGGTGGGCACGAGGCCTGCAGCCACGACAGCCTCGACCAGGATGCTGAAGTCCGGCAATGCGGACGCGGTTGCCACGATGTTCTTGTCTGCAGGCAGCAGCACCTTGTCGACCAGATGCACCACGCCGTTGCTGGCCTGGATGTCCGTCGCGGTGATGTTGCTGGTGCGGTTGCGGCCGTCGGTGATGCGCAGGCCGGCGCCCGCAGCCTCCACCTTGAAGAAGCCCCCACCCACCGGCGTGATGGCCTTGCCCAGCGGCACGCTGGCGCGGGGCACGGTGGTGCCTAGCACGTGGTAGGTCAGCACGGCAGTCAGCAGCGTCTTGTTGGCCAGGAGGGCGTCCTTGGTGACGCCCAGCTCGGTCAGCAGTGCGGCAAAGGCTGCGTTGGTCGGCGCAAACACCGTCAGGCTTCCGGTGCTCAGCGTTGGTGCCAGCCCGGCAGCCACCACTGCCTCCACCAGGATGCTCAGGTCCGGATTGGCCTGGGCCAGCTCGACGATGTTGCGCTGCGGCTCATCGTGGCCGCCGCCGCACGCCTGCAGCAGCGTGGCGCTGGCGCCTGCGGCTGCAGCCATCAGGATGGTCCGGCGATTCAACAGGGAGGTGCTGTTCATGGTGGAGGTTCCTCTCGAAAAGTTGGCGGTGGTTGTCGTGGATGGGGTGGGGTGCTTACTTGGGCATCAGCACGGTGTCGATGGCGTGGATCACGCCGTTGCTGGCCGCCACGTCAGTGGCAATGACCTTTGACTGGTCCACCATCACGCCGGAGGTGGTGGAGACCTTGATTTCCTGGCCTTGCACCGTCTTGACCATGCCGGCCTTCACGTCCTTGGCCATCACCTTGCCTGGCACCACGTGATACGTCAGAACCTTGGTCAGCGCAGCCTTGTCTGCCAGCAGCCCGTCGAGGGTGGCCTTGGGGATCTTGGCGAATGCTTCATCGGTCGGCGCAAACACGGTGAACGGGCCGGGGCCTTTGAGAGTGTCCACCAGGCCGGCGGCCTGCACGGCAGCGACCAGCGTCTTGAAATTGCCTGCCTTCACGGCGGTGTCAACGATGTCCTGGGCCATGGCGGAGAAGGTGGCTCCAGCGGTCAGGGCCAATGCAATCAGGGTCTTCTTCATGGGGATTCCTTGGGTGTTGGGGGGAAATCACATACGCCAGGATGGGCGTGGCGCGAATATATAACCAATTGGTTTCGTTGTAAACCGATCAGTCTCAGAATAACCAATTGGTTTCAATTTGGCAAAAAAAAGCCCTGCCGGTTGCGGCAGGGCGGGTGCTGAGCGGTTGGGAATCAGCGGATCAGCAGGATCGGCACCTTGCAGTTGGCCAGCACCTGGGTGGCAACCGAGCCCATGACGAGTGTGGCGATGGCGCCGTGGCCGTGCGAGCCCATGACCACCAGGTCGAACTTGCCCGAGTCAGCCAGCTTGGCGATGCTCTCGCCGACAGGGCCTACCTTCACGCTGCGGCGCGCGTCCACACCGTGGCGCGCCAGGAACTTGCAAACGGGCGCAAGCACCTTCTCGGCTTCTTCAGCGTGGTAGTTTTCAACCACTTCCTTGCCCAGCGCCGCGCGCGCCCGGGGAGGCAGTGCGGGCTGCACGGTGAGCACGGTGAATTCGTGGGTGGCCCCCAGCAATTCCTCGTGGGTGGCCAGGTAGGCCAGCATCTTCTTGGTGTAAGCGCTGCCATCGACAGCAAGCAGGATCTTCATGGTTTTATCTCCGGAAAGGGCGTGTTCAGACTACCGTGCGCAGACATCTGTTGTCTTGACCCTGGTCATGCTTTTTTGCTTTTGTGCGTGCGCTGTACGGGGCAGCTGCAGTTGCAGCTTGCCTGGGCGCGATCATACGGTGACGCAACACTGGGGCGCGAAGGTATCCTGCTCTCCCTTGCGTGCATAGCCCAGCGGGTTGGCCACCACACGGCACCGCCATGCAGAGCCATCGGGTCGCGTGCCTTTCGCCGTGTAGTCGCTGCGAGCGTGCAGGTGCCCGTGCAGCCAGGCGTCTGCCAGGGGCAGCAATGCATCGAGTGCGTTGCAAAAACCCGCCGTGCCGGGTATGAGGCCGTATCGCGGATCGGCGCTGCGCAGGCTGGGCGCGAAGTGCGTCACCACCACCGTGGGCCCCGCAGTGTGAGAAGCCGCAAGTACCTCGGCCAGCCATGCCTGGCAGACCAGCGCCTGTTCACGCACCTCCTGCGCCATGAACGGGACCCCGAGGCGGGTTGTGCCGGTTTTACGCAGGTAGAAGTCGGCCGCCCGGAACGCTTTGTGGCGCTGGGCCAGCCGGCGGGGCAGGTCTGTCGTGCCCTCGTGGTCGGCCAGCGCATCGAAATCGCTCCAGAGGGTGGTGCCCACAAACCGCACGCCCTGCAGGACCAGCGACTCGCGCTCCAGCCATGCAATCCCCAGGCGGTCGCACGTCTGGCGAAGCCGGGCGTGGGCAGCATCAAAATCCTGCCCGTCGTACTCGTGGTTGCCGGGAACCAGCAGCACGGGTGTGGGCCAGGCGGCGTATTGGGGCAGCGGAGAGAAACGGGCCAGGCCAAAGTCGTCATCCTGCAGGAGCGAGCTGGGCTGGTAGGACCCGATGTCGCCTGCCAGCACCAGGACGTCGGCGCCCGGTGCGGGCTCAGGGGCAAAGTGGGGATGCACCTCCAAGTGCAGGTCTGACAGGAGCTGGATGTTCATTCGGGCGTCAGTCTACGGCCTCGCGAATGCGCAGGCCTTGCCTGGCCGCGCGGCGCGTGGGGACGTCGTCTCAATCGTGAGCAAATGTGCGGCGTGCTGAACGGGCGAGTGATTGCAACAGCCACGTCATGGCCTCCTGCTGGGGGCCGCGTCGGCGCCATAACGCGTCTACGTGCACCGGAGGCACGTCAAACGGCAATGTCCGCTGCACCAGCACATCGGCAATGCCTGTGACGGGCACGAAGTGCCTGGGCAACACGGTCAAAAGGTCCGAGCCTGACACCACCCGGCCAGCGGTAAAGAACTGGTTCACCGTGAGGACCACGCGACGCTCGCGCCCCAGTGAAGCCAGCGCCTCATCGATGAAACCGAACGGTCTGCCGGAAAAGCTCACCAGCATGTGGCGCGCCTCACAAAAGGCATCGAGTGTCAGCGGCTGGCTGGCCAGCGGGTGCCCCTGACGCATCACGCACACGTATTCACCATCGTAGAGCCGGCGGCTTTCAAACGCCACCACGCCCCCCGACTGCGCGCGGGCGGTCAGATCTGCCAGCGCCGCCGGAAAGTAACCGACCGCCATGTCGGCCGACTCGTCGTCGAGCAGGCGCCGCGGGTCGCGCGTGGTCAGAGGGAGCACGCGGATGGAAATGCCTGGTGCCTCACGCTCAGTGATCTCCACCAGCCCGGGCACCAGGGTGGCCGCAGTGGCATCGGCCATGGCCAGAACAAATGTGGACTCGGCCGTGGCAGGCTCAAACGCACCGGGCGCCAGCGACTGCTGCAGCTGGGAAAGGGCTTCGCGTACGGGAGGCCACAGGGCCAGCGCGCGCGGCGTCGGCTCGACGCCCTGCCCGCTGCGCACCATCAGTTCATCACCCAGCACTTCGCGGAGCCGACGCATGGCGTTGCTGACAGCAGGCTGCGTCAGCGATAGCTTGTGGGCCGCACGCGTCAGGCTGCGCTCGGCCATGACTTCGTCAAACACCCGCAGCAGGTTGAGGTCAAGCGAGCGGAAGTTCAGTGGGGCCATGGTCGGCTATGGGAATGGGGAGCCTGAAAGAAGCGATGGACCCGGGATGGCGAGAGCACGCAGCACTGTGCCCGAGAGGGCCTCGCTTTGCCTGAGGATGAATACATCACTCTCGTGAATAAACAAGATTCAGAATATAAACTTGAATGAATAAAGGGTAAACCCTAGTATCCACCCATCGGCTGGCATATCGCCAGTCCAGACTGACAAGAGGCACCCCAAATGACCAGCTTCGTACATGTTGACTATCCCACCGAACACCTCGGCGTGGTCCGCGCTGAAAACGCGGCCGCGGCGCTCAAGAGCGCAGCAGCCGGGTTTGACGGCGCACGGGGCGCCGCAACCCTGCTGCTGGCCGCGGTCGTCTCGGCCTTGCTCGTGGTGGCCAATCAGGTCATCGACACTTGGGGCGACGGGCACCTGCTTGCAGCGTGGATGGTGTTGTGGCTGGTGGCGTTTGCAGCGCTGGCGTTGTTTGCAACGCCCGCCCGCTCGGCCGGCGTCGTACTCCGCCGCGTCGCCAAGTCGTGGGCTCAATCGCGCCGCCGCGCTGCCGATGACCAGCGCACGTGGCAAGTGGCCATGCGCGACCCGCGCATCATGGCGGAGCTCAACCATGCGATGGGTATCGCCGGCGTCGACGATCTGCGCAAGTACCACTGAGCGCGTGGCCGCTGGGCCGCACTCATGATCAAAGCCGTGGCACTCCACGGCTTTTTTTCGTCTGAAGGCTGCGCTGTCGGGCAGGAGGGGAAAAGAACGGGGGCGCGCTGGGACCGCGCAGCCGAAAAAAAGCAGCCCGAAGGCTGCTTTCATCTGCGCCGTAAAGGCCGGGCCGGGCCGGGCCAGCCTGCCAGGACATCACGCCTCCAGGCGATGCTCCAACCGGGCTTTGGTATCCAGCAACGCGGTGGGCAGGTGGTAGGCCAGCTGCTCGAAATGGGCGGTGTGCAGGTTGAACTCTTCTTTCCAAGCAGCCTTGTCGATGCTGGTCACCGCCTGGAACTGCTGGGCGCTGAAATCGAGCCCTGTCCAGTTGATCTCGGCGTACTTCGGTGCCACGCCGAACATCGTTTCCTCACCTTCGGCGCGGCCTTCAATGCGGTCGATCATCCACTTGAGCACGCGCATGTTCTCGCCATAGCCGGGCCACACGAACTTGCCGGCCTCGTCCTTGCGGAACCAGTTCACGCAGAACACCTTGGGCAGCGTCTTGCCGGTGGCGGTGATCTTGCCTTCCATGTTCAGCCAGTGCTGGAAGTAGTCGCTCATGTTGTAGCCGCAGAACGGCAGCATGGCGAACGGGTCGCGGCGCACCACGCCCTGCGCGCCAAAGGCGGCGGCGGTGGTCTCGGAGCCCATGGTGGCGGCCATGTACACCCCTTCGGTCCAGGTGCGGGCTTCCGTCACCAGCGGCACGGTGGTGGAGCGACGGCCACCGAAGATGAAGGCGTCGATCGGCACGCCGCTGGCATCGTCCCACTGGGCATCCAGCGCAGGGTTGTTGGTAGCGGCCACGG
>LNEG01000099.1 GCA_001464865.1 Burkholderiales bacterium Ga0074133 | reverse complement strand
CCGCCGGGAGTGCCAGTTCCATGCCCGGCTCGTCCCCCTGCTGGCGCAGGGTCCAGGGAACTCCCACCGGGGTCCAGCTGCTGCCGTACTGCTCTTCATTGCGCACGCGCTGCACGTCTGCAGCCGCCAGCGGCCGCGTGGTCTTGTAGAGCCAGGGCGACACCGATCCGAGAAAAACGATCCCCAGCGCATCCGTCACGAAAACGGGGTCACGCAGCTGCGACCACGTGGCCACAATGGGCTGCATGTCGATCTTCACGGCCACCACGCCGATGACGCGCTCGCCATCACGCACGGGAGCCGAGGCAAACAGGCCGGGCTCGCCGGTGGTCTTGCCCACGCCATAAAAGCGCCCCGCCAGCCCGGCCAGCGCATCGCTGAAATACGGCCGGTTGCTGTAGTTCTGGTGCACGAAGCTGCGCGGGGACTGCCAGTTGCTGGATGCCACGGTGCGGCCGGTGGTGTCCATGACATACAGCACGTCGGAGCCCGCGTGGGCATTGACGGTTTCAAGGTACTCATTGGCCGCCGCACGGTCGCGCTCTGAATCCGGCATCTTGAGCAGCGCGGTCACCAGTGGTTGCTGCGCAGCCGTAAAAGGCAGAAAGCTGTAGCGCGTGGCCACCCCGCGCAGGGCCAGGGTCTGCACTTCGCTGGACCGGCGCAGGTTGTCCCACTGGTTGTCGAGCTCGGCTTGCGCAGCCCATTCGCCTGCGCCCCAGACGAGGAGGCCCGACAGGGCGAGCATCGTGGCGGCAGTGCCGGCAACAGCCCAGCCGCGGCGCTGTGCGGTGGTTCGCCTGACCGGGTTCACTGCGGGGCGCCCCACCGGGGTCATGTCAGGCTGCTACACCGCCCCGCTGCGGGGCCGTGAACAACACAGTAAAGGCTGCGCATGGCAGATCCGGGGCGGTGCAGGCCAGCAGGCCGTCACCCGCCGTGCTTGTCGGCTTCGGAGGTAAACGAGTCCGCAAAAAACTCGTCGGGGGGCAGGCCGCGGTGCGCGCTGTAGGCGTCACGCGCGCTCTCGACCACGATCGGGGCGCCGCAGGCATAGACCTGGTGGCCGGAGAGGTCTGCAAAATCATCGAGCACCGCCTGGTGCACGAAGCCCGTGCGGCCCGTCCAGGCGTCTTCGGGAAGTGCATCCGACACCACCGGCACGTAGCGCAGGTTCGGCATGTCTGCAGCACGGGCCAGCATCCAGTCGTGCATGTACAGGTCGGCCGGGCGGCGCCCGCCCCAGTACAGCACCGCGGGGCGCGTGATGGCCTTGAACTGCATGTGTTCGATGAGCGCTTTGATGGGGGCAAAGCCGGTGCCGGACGCCAGCAGCACGATGGGCTTGGTGGAGTCCTCGCGAAGGAAGAAGCTGCCGAACGGGCCTTCGACCCGGAGGATTTCCTTTTCCTTCATGGCCCCGAACACGTGATCGGTGAACCTGCCGCCCGGCATGTGCCGGATGTGCAGCTCCACGCCGGGCGCATCGCTTTGCGTGTGTGGGGCGTTGGCCATGGAATACGCGCGGCGGGCGCCATCACGGAGGATGAACTCGATGTACTGTCCCGCGTGGTAGCGGAAGGTGTCAGCGGCTGGCAGTTGCAGGCGCACCTGCATCACGTCGTGCGATTTCTTTTCCAGCGCCGCGACGCGCACCGGCATCTTCTTGATGGGAAAAGCGCTTTCATCCGTGACCTGGCGCGATTCGAGCACCACATCCGTCAGCGGCTGCGCGCAGCAGGTCAGTACAAAGCCGGCTTCTTCCTCGTCGGCCGTGAGCGCCTTGGACTGGTGCTCGCCGTGGTGCACGGCGCCGCTGAGCTTCTTGCACTTGCACGAGCCGCAGGCCCCGTCCTTGCATCCGTAGGGCAGGCCCACCCCGCTGCGGATGGCACTGGCCAGTATGGTTTCGCCTGCCTGGGTGCTGAATGCGCGCCCGCTGGGTTGCACGGTGATCTGGAACGATGCCGTGCCGGAGCCGGCAGCCGCGTCTGGGCTGGTCATGTTGTGGGTATCCTCGGAACGTATATCTTTTTCATCAGCCCCAGGCGCCTTCAAGGCTGCGCGTGCAGCACCAGCGAGGTGGCCCGGGCGTCAAGTCAACGGACCGATTTTGCCTTCAAACCAAAGCCCTCTTGGCGCGCTGCCGGCGCGCTTTCGCCGCGAACGCCTGTTGATCGTGGGGTGCGGTGACGTAGGTCAACGCGTGGCACGCGACCTGCATGCCGGGCCGGGTGCCGGGCGCATGCAGGTGATGGCCCTCACGTCCAGCCCGGACCGCAGAGCCAGCCTGCGTGCGCTTGGCGTACGCCCACTGGTGGGCAATCTGGACGAGGAGAAGTCGCTCAGGCGCCTGGCGGGCGTCGCCACCCGGGTCATGCACCTGGCGCCGCCCCCTGGCGAGGGCGCGGGAGGCGATGCCTGGTGGCGCGATCCGCGCACCGTGGCGCTGGCGAGGGTTCTGCGTCTGCGCAGCAAGCCGGTATCGCTGGTTTATGCCTCCACCAGCGGTGTGTACGGTGATTGCCAGGGTGACCTGGTGGCCGAGACACGGGCTGTGGCCCCCGCCACCCCGCGTGCCCAGCGCCGCGTGAATGCAGAGCGCGCGGTGCGCCACCTGGGCCGCGCTGGCGTGCGGGCGAGCGTGCTGCGCATTCCGGGCATCTACGCCCCCGACCGCGAAGGCGGCACGCCGGAGGCCCGCCTGCGGCGGGGCACGCCCGTGCTGGTGAGCGAAGATGACGTCTACACGAACCACATCCACGCCGATGATCTGGCCCGTGCCTGCATGGCGGCCCTCTGGCGAGGGCGTCCGCAGCGCACGTACAACGCTAGCGATTCCACTCACATGAAGATGGGCGACTACTTCGACCTGGCTGCTGACCTGTATGGGCTGCCACGCCCGCCGCGCGTGCCGCGCAGCGCTGCCAAAGAGCAGCTATCGCTGATGCTCCTGAGCTTCATGAGCGAATCGCGCCGGCTCGACAACCAGCGCATGCTGCAGGAACTGGGTGTGCGGCTGCGTTATCCCGACGTGGCGGCCGGGCTGCGCTCGGGGCTTTGAGGCCGTTGCAGGCGCTGTGCGCAATGGCGCCTGGATATTGAAGGGCGACGCCACCCACCACTTGCCGGGGCCAACTCGCCCAGATCGCGGACCAGCCCTCCTGCACCCGGAGGCCAATCCTCAGCGAGGGTAGCTGTTGCCCTGGCTGTCGTAGCAACGGAACACGTTGCACTGCGTGAACTTGGGCGGGTTGGGCTGCGCCGCCACCGGTGGGGGCACCGGGCGCGGGTACCGGGGCGGCAGCACGATGGTGGTGGGTGGTACCACCACGGGCCGTGTGGCACGCGTCTTCTCCAGCTCGGCATAGGCGGCAGGGCCCAGGCAATCCAGGTCCACCTGCCGCTGGGCCGCCTCAACGCGCAGGGTCTGCCCATAGGTGCCAGCGTCACCCGTGCTGATCGTCGTGTCGAGGTTGCGCCGTGAGCGTGCGCATTCTGGCGATCGGGCGTAGTCGATACCTTGCTGGGCTGCCTGGGCTGCCTGGGCGGGTGCCGGCGCGTTGCGTGCCGCCTGGGCTTGCGCCGCCGCCTCCGCCTGCAGTCGTTGCTGCTTGCGCTCCAGTGCTTGCGCCGCCTCGGCCCGCTCCTGCTGGATGTCGGCGGCGCTCTTGCGGGCTTCCACTTCGCGCTCCGAAGCGCCGCTCTGGCATGCGCCGTCGGTGTAGGTCACCTTGCCGGTAGCCGGGTCGGTGCAGCGCACCACCTGTGCGTGGGCCGCAGCGGCCGCCAGCGCGAGGCCACCTGCGGCCACAACGGTGCAAAACAGTTTGTGCATGGCGCGGTTTCCCGGTGTCTGGCTGGCCTGGGCCTGGGGCTGGTCAGGGCTTGTCGGGGTTGTTGGTCTGTTGCCGGGTGCGCCAGTCCTGCGGGTGGGGCGCATAACTCCCGGGCGCCATCTGTCCGGGGCGCTGGTAGTCGGGGCGGCGGGACTCGGCGGCGCGGCGGTCGCGCTCGGCCTGCTCGCGCGCACGGCGGTCGGCTTCACGGGCCAGTTGCTCGCGGCGTTCGCGGTCGCGTTCGCGCGCTTCGCGATCCCGGTCGCGCTCCCGCTCACGCCACTGGCGATCCCGGTCGCGATCATTGTCCCAGCGGTCCCGGCCGCCGTGGTACACCGGCGCTGGCGGCGCACCGTAGGGGTACACGATGGGCGCAGGCGGCGCGCGATACACGGGGCCGCCACCGTACACGTAGCCAGGCTGCTCGTACACCGTATAGCCCGGGGCCTGGTAGTAAGGGTCTCCGGGGACCGTGGCACAGCCGGTCATGGCGGCGCCCAGTGCCACAACGGAGACAAGGCGGGTGAGGATGTGTTTCATGGTGGTCAGAACCTGGTTGCAGGGCATGCGTTCCATCGCTAGCGTAAAGCTGCCGAAAAGCGGCACTGTTTCCGTAACGGATGGGGAAGACAACTTCGGCGCCCTCCCAATGTAGCGTTTGAGAGGGGTGACCGGTTGACCTGACCGGCGAGGACGAGGGTAGGACAGGTGCCCCGTGCCGTGTCTGAATGGCAACGGATGCCTGTGAAGCAATGGCCACCGCACCCGACAAGCCAGATCAGGTCAGGTCTGGTCAGGTCTGGTCAGGCAATGTGCGGGGCCGGCAGTCTTGCGCTACGGTGGGTGACGCGTCGGCCCGCATTCCGCGCCCGAACGCGCCGGGTGAAGCCCTTGTACCGCACAGGCTCTCCTTGCACGGTCTGGCCGTGCGGGGGCAGAAGACAGACCCTGGCGGCGCCCCGGGCGATGTGTTGCAGGCCGGGCCAGCCAGCCGCAGTGGTCGCTTACTTGGGCAGGACCCGGCGGATGGTTTCGGCCAGATCCTCTGCCACAAACTTCGCCACGTAGCCGTCTGCGCCCACGCTGCGCACGTGGTCTTCGTTGGCCGAGCCTGACAGCGACGAGTGGATGACCACCGGCAGGCCGTGAAAGCGCGCATCCTGCTTGATGTTGCGGGTCAGGGTAAAGCCGTCCATCTCGGGCATTTCCAGGTCGGTCAGCACCATGGCCACGCGGTCGAGCACGGTCTTGCCTTCGGCTTCGGCGCTCTTGGCGATGGCGTTGAGGCGATCCCATGCCTCCTTGCCCGACTTGACCATTTCGTAAGGCGCTGCCAGTACCTTGAGTTCCCGCTCGATGAGCGAGCGGGCCACAAACGAGTCGTCAGCCGCCAGCACGATGGTCCCGGGCTTGAGCTTGAGCTTGGGGCCCACCTTCTCTTCTGTGACCTCGTGGCCGTCAGACGGCGAGATCATCTGCAGGATGGCTTCGACGTCCAGCACCTGCGCCAGGCGGGATTCATCGGTGTTTCCGTCCAGGCGTGCGATGCTGGTCACCAGCTTGCCGGCAGCGCCGCTCGTTTCGGCCGAGAGCACCTGCTTCCAGTCAAGCCGCACGATGTCTTCCACCGACTCCACCGCAAATGCCTGCGTGGTGCGCGCGTATTCGGTCACCAGCATGATGTTCAGGCCGGTTTCGGGCTTGCAGCCCACGATGGCCGGCAGGTCGAGCACGGGGATGACCTGACCGCGCAGGTTGACGACCCCCAGCGAGTGCAGGGTGGTGCCGGCAATGGGCGTGATGCTGGGCATGGCCACGATCTCGCGGATCTTGAACACGTTGATGCCGAACAGCTCGGACTTGCCCAGTGCTGCGTCCGTGCCCAGACGAAACAGCAACAGCTCGAACTTGTTCGTGCTGGTGAGGTTGGTGCGTTCGTCGATGTCCTGCTGCACTGCTTTCATGATGGGTCCTTCGCGCGATTGAAAAAACGCTTGTTTACAAATTCTAGGTTCAGAACCACCTGCACGGTACGCTAAATTTTCAGGCAATACCCGAATGGCCCTGAGGGGCCAGTCTTTCAGGGCCTGGTTGCCTGCCCTGCTGGCCGGTGTCAGGCATGGGCGCCACGGATGTCAGGGGCGTGCTGGCCGCCTGGTGCGCTCCCGATCGAGGTGTGCAGCGTGCGGCCGGTAGGGCCGCGCTGGCGGGATGCCCCCCGGGTGGACGCCATGCCCTATGCTCTCGCCCTTTTTCCTGCACCGGAGCGCCCATGACCGACCAAGACACACCGCCGTCCGTGCACGAGCCGCGCCTGTGGAGCGACGAGCGCTGGACGGCGCGCGTCATCAAGAACGAAGACGACGACGGCTGGGCGGTATCCATGACACTGCACGGCGAGGCGGAGCCTGCGCTGGTGGGCCCCTGGACCATGGGACGCGACAAGAAGAACCCCAAGCCCCTGGACGTATCGGCCTTCAACACGCTGGTCAAGACGGCCAGCGAGGTGCTGCGCCGCCATGAGCAGCAGCTGCACGCCCAGCTCAACAAGAGCGTGGCCATCACGGAGCAGGGACGGCGTTTGCGCATTGCGATGAGCATCGTGCCGGACGAAGAAGGTGCCACGGCCACACTCAGCGCCACCGACGAACTGGGCGAAGAACTGGCCCGTGTGCCCGTGCCGCCCACTTTCCGGCTGACTTCGGACTCGGCCACTGCCTGGGCGCAGGGCGGTTTCGAGCGCCCGCGCTGAGGCCCTGCCGCCTGCGCCGCCCCGCGCCGGTGCGCCGGGCACGCCCGGCAATCGCGCTGGTGACTGCGCCTGTGTGGCGAGCCACCTAAAATTTGGGCGCCGGCCAGGTTTGCGCAGCATCTGCGCACGCCTGGCAGGCAGCGTTCTCAGGGCGGGGCGGAATTCCCCACCGGCGGTATCTGCAGGCGGCTGTGTTCACGGCGGCACTGCAGCAGCCCGCGAGCGCCCGGTGCCTTGCTGGCGCCGCCTCCGGGTGGCGGCTGGCCGGGGCAGCGGGGTCAGCAGACCTGGTGAGAGGCCAGGGCCGACGGTCACAGTCCGGATGAAAGAGATCGCGAAAGCTCCGGTGCCCTGGTGGGGGGCCGGCTGGCGGGCGCCTGTGCGCCTGCCGGCTGCGCCGTCGTCCGGCGGCAGCCGTGTTCGCGCGCGCCCTGATTCTGGCCCCACCTTGCTTTGAGGAACCCATGAATCAGTTCTCCCTCTCCCAACCCACACCCGTTGCCGCGCACCGTGGCGCCCGTGTGGCCATCATCAGTGCCAGCTGGCACCAGGACATCGTCCACCAGGCGCGCGACGCGGCGCTGGCCGAGTTCGACCGCAACGGCCTCCCGCCCTCCCAGGTGGCGTTGTTCGACGTGCCCGGCGCGTTCGAGATCCCGCTGCTGGCGCGCAAGCTGGCCCGCAGCGGGCGGTATGACGCCATCGTGGCCTGTGCGCTGGTGGTCAACGGCGGCATCTACCGCCACGAGTTCGTCACCTCGGCCGTCATCGACGGAATGATGCAGGTGCAGCTCGATACCGAAGTGCCGGTGATGTCGGCCGTGCTCACGCCACGCGACTTCCATGACCATGAAGACCACCTGCAGTTCTTCCGCGGGCACTTCGTGAAAAAGGGCACCGAGGTGGCGCAGGCCTGCCTGCAGACCATGGCCTATCTGCGCAAGCTGGCCTCGCCCACGGTGGGCAAGGCGGCAGCGCAGGCAGAGCCCGCGGTGGCGGCTGCCGAACTGGTGTAGCCAGCGGCACCCTTTTTGCTATTTAATTGATAGCTATAGGGGATGATAAAAAATGGGCTTGAGGCTGTTTTGGCCTGAAATCAGCGATTCAGGGGCCTGAAACCCTGCCTGCACCGGCATGGCGGGTCGGGCAGGCCGGGGTGCCCCGGCTTCGACGGGCGCGGCCAGAGCGGGGCACGTCGGTGTGTGCCCCTCGCCCCTGGCCCTGGCCACCTGTCACGGCTGTGACGGCTGTCCTCTAGGGCCTGTTCACACTATTTTTGCCAGATGCGTTGCAATCCAAAAGAGCCAGGCGCTAGGCGCCAAACGAGGCTGGGGTGCGGCCCCAGCGAGGCTTGGCAACGACGCGGATGGCTCTTTTGGGTTGCAACCCGAAGGGAAGGCCATGCAAACGGCGCCACTCGTTGTTGCGTTCCTGGCCAAGGCCCCGGCCTTGGCGTCGTCACGCGCCTAGATTGGTGCCGTTTGCATGGCCTTCGCACTGGCGAAAATAGTGTGAACAAGCCCTAGATGGCTTACCCCTGAGTCGCCTGTGGCGCCTTCCCCTGCGGGGGGCGACGCCCTCGCTGCGGGGTGGCCCTTGCCTGACGTCTCCCTCAGGGGGCCGCGCCCTTTTCACGCACCAGATGGTGTTTGGCACTGATGCCACCGAACGATCACATGACGGAACCCACATCCTCCGCACTACAGCTCCACGATGCCCGTCCCTTCTTCGAGAAGGCGCTGGTGCATGGCGTGCAGCACGGCATCATCGATAGAGAGCGGCTGGCCGCCCTGCATGCCGACGCGCCCAAGGGCATGGTGCAGATTGCGCGGTACTTTGGCAGTGAATTCCTGCGGCCCGAGCTGGAAAAGGCGCGTGATCGCATCGTCAACCTCATCAGCCTGCATCTGCTGGAGACCACGGACGCAGACCTGGCGAAGGCTGCCGTGCTGCTGCGCGACCATTCGCTCCTGTCGCGGTCCAAGGCGGGTTCAGACATGCTGCGCCGTCTGATCGCCATGCCCGAGAGCAGCAATTTCGGCATGGCCGGCCTGGCCGATGCCGATGTGCCGCTGCTGGGGCTGTGGTCATTGCGCTCCCATGCGGAATACCGGTCTGAACTGGAGCGCCGCAGCCGCATCGCAGCAGCCATCGATGCCGCGCTGTGGATGGCCGAGCAGTACGACCTGGATCCGGACACCCTGCAGGAGTCCGGCGCCGATGCCGAGGCCGTGATCCGCACCGGCCTGCTCCTGCAGGTGCTTGCGCCTCGTGCGGCGGAATGGCCCCACCCCGGTGCCTTTGAAAAGGCGGTGAATGCCCAGCGCAAGAAGCCGCTTTCGGCCGATGCTGTGGCACTGCGTGTTCCGGCCAGCCTGCCGGGCGCGTTGCGTGAAGTGGTGCAGGCCGAGTACGGCACCGTGCGGGCCGACCTGCGCAAGCTGCTGGACCCCGCCACCGTTCTGCGCCCGCTGATGCGTCCTACCAGCGCTTTTCGTTCACGCTACTTCCTGCTTGATGATCCGCTGGCCGAAGTGGATGACTACCACCGCAGCCTGGACGAGCTCGATGCCGGCGAAGAGCTGCTGCAACCCGCCAGCAAGACCTGGACTAAAACGGTGCAGGGCAATGACGACGAGCACAGCCTGCTCACGCTCTTCCTGTGCGTGGCGGCTGGTGCCCCCAAAAAGACGCTGCTGACCGAAAAAACGGCGGCCAGCCTGGTGCGCAAGCTGCGCAAATCGGGCCTGGACGCAGCCCTGGCCACCGGCTTCATTCGCGAGCATGCGCCCGGCGCGCGCCATGCGGACTACATCGCGTTGTGGCACAGCTTTGTGCAGGACTCGCAAAGAACCCTGCTCAGCGACATGGACTACCAGTTGCACGATGCGCTGGCGCTGCTGCGCCGCGAGTGCAACGTCGGCGCCTGAATCCAGCCTCTGCTCAGCCCCCCGTAGCGCTAGGTCGCTGTGGTGTTGGCGCGGATGGTTGTGCGGAGGGCTCTGCGGGGGCAGGCGCGAAGGCCGACAGGTCCAGCCTGTACGTATCGCCTGGATTCTGTTCCACCCTCAAGAGGGGAGTGACGCCGCTCAACTGCCGTCCTGTGACCTGTGTGTATTCCACGCGATACCGGCCTTCACGCACGCGCTCGATGAGGTAATGGTGCCGCGCTGTGATGTAGGCCTGCCGCATGGGGTGGCAGACATCAAGGTCGGCACTGCACAGGCGCGCCCAGAGTGGCTCATCTCCGGGGTTGTGCAGGATCACAGAAGCCCGTCCACCATAGGCCAGCAGCTGCGAGCCAGGCAGCATGCCGCTGGATGTCGGCCACCGCGCATTGGGGTAAGCGGCCGTTGCAGCAATGGGATAAGGAAGTGGCGGCGCAGGCGCAGGGGCCTGTGCGGCCGTACGGTGCCGGGGGCCGGCCGGGTCTCGCGGCGGCCCGGCCATCGCCCAACCTGCCATCACGTAAATGCTGCACAACGACGCCAACAAGGTGCACGCGCCGTGGCTGGAGACATCGATCCATGACCTGCCGTGGGGCCGCAACCAGTCCAGGAGGTAGCCTGCAACGTCGTGCCCGGTGACCCGGTACAGCGCCCAGCAGAGGGCTGCCATACCCCACAGCGTGGGTAGAACCCAGGGTCGGGAAAGCTCCCAGTAGATCCCGGTCAGCACGGCCTGAGGCAGCAAAAAGACGAGATCCGCCAGCGCGGCCTCGGCCTGCGCGACGCCCGGGATCAAGACGCCGGCAAAGACAATGGGGCGGAGGTGGGTGCGCATGGGCAAGGTCAGGTGCAGTCGGTGGTGCCCGCACACATCCGCGGGTACGTGGGGTGGGTGGTACGTCGGGTGAATGATTTTGCCCGTAGTCGGAGCCAGCGCCACGCCGGGCTGCCCGGTTGTTGACGTCACCTCGAGCGGGTTCGCCAGGAGCGCTTTCCCGGACTGGCTTGCAGGAGGCGTGTAATCGCAATCCTCACCCTTGGCCGATCGGCATCGCGTACCTCCATGCAGCGCTGTGTGCGGTTACGCTATTGCGTAGCCGCGTCGATCGCTTGCTCCAGTGCGTATCGCTCTGGAAGTACCGCGCGTTCACGCACCGCCACAGCGCAACTCCGTCCATGCATAGCCCCACCCTCCTCATTACGGCAGCGATTTTCTGTGCGCTGGTCACCAGCGTGCTGTACACCATGTGGGCGTTCAACAGAAACGTCCCCGGGCTCAAGCTGTGGGCCCTGTCTTTCTTTGCCGCGTCCACGTTTGCGGTCAACCTGTTGCTGCGCGACGTGTTGCCCGAGGTTGTTGCAGTGGCGCTGGCCCAGGTGTCGGTGGGGGCAACCTCTTGTCTGTGCTGGCTGGGCGGGCGGGCTTACATGGGCAGGCACCCGCTGCATCCCTACCAGCGCGCCTGCGTGGTGCTGGCATTTGTGGCGCTGTTCGTGCTGTCGGTCTACTTTTCGGCAGTCGATCCCAGGCCCGGCCTGCGGTTTGCGCTGGTCAGTTCTTTCGCAGGCGTGTTCTTTCTGCTGACAGCGCAAACGGTTGCGCAGGGCAGGGTGCGCCAGTTCCCGGCACGCTACCTTTTTGCGGCGATCGTGGGGGCGCACGGGTTGTTTGTGCTGCTGCGCCCGCTGATGTTCAAGCTGGCGCAGCCCGGGAACATGGCCGACCCCGATGCCGATCTGCTGGTGATGCTGTCGCAGTTTGTGGTGCTTGAATCGACCATCGCCGTCGTGATGATCGGTTTTGGCACGCTGATGCTCACCAACGAATTCATTACCACCGCGTTGAGGCGGCTGGCCGAGACGGACCCGCTCACGCAGGTATTCAACCGCCGTTCCTTCCTCACGCTGCTCGACAAGGCCATGAGCAGCGCTCAGCGCACTGGCGCACCGCTGCCCGTGCTGGTGCTGGACCTTGATCATTTCAAGGCCGTCAATGACACGCGCGGCCACCGGGGCGGCGACGAGGTGCTGCGCCATTTTGTGCAGGTGGCCCTGCGTTGCCTGCGCAAGGAAGACGTGATCGGGCGCCTTGGTGGTGAGGAGTTCGGGGTGTTCTTGCCCAACTCCGACGCCGCCGGTGCGGTGGCCGTGGCGGAGCGCCTGCGCGCGATGCTGGCTGCCAGCCCCGCCTATGCCGAAACCGCCCAGCCCTTGCGGATGACGGTGAGCATCGGCGTGGCATTGGCCTCCGGCAGCGAGGCATCCGATGCCGTGCTCCAGCGGGCCGACGAGGCCATGTATCTGGCCAAGCAGCGCGGGCGCAACCGCGTGGAGATCCTGCCCCCGGCGGCAGTGCCTGCAGCCTAGGAGCCTGTCGGACTTGGAAATCGTCGGCTGCAAATCGACCGCTTGCCCCATAGCTCGGCTATGGGGCTGCAAATTCGGCAAAAACTGTCCTCGCTGGGGCCGATTTTCGCTTTCGACGCTCCAAGTCCGACAGGCTCCTAGGGCATGCCCCCGCGGAGGGGCGGTAGCGACCACGCCCACACCCGCGGTGACGCGGCTTGGGGAGTGCGTTCACCCGTGAGGGGTCGACCGCCCCACTGCCGTGAAGAGTGCGTGAAGCCCGCCGACCGGGAAGCGCCTTTCCCCAAACTGATGTACTTGGAGGGACTGCTTTCACCGAGCTGTCTCGGGCCATCCTCTACCGGTACGCAGGATGGTCGGTGATGGGGACTCGCTGCTCCGGCTGCCGGGCATTGGCGCGGTGCTGTTTGCGCTGGCGCGGTTTCGCAAGACGGTGGCGCGCATGGCCCAAATCTCTTCAATGCTATCTAATTTATAGCATTACAGGCAAATGAATCCTGGACCTGAAGCCATTTTTATAGAAAATCGACGGCAACGGGCCGTTCAGGCAGATGTAGTTGCGCCGTGGGCGCTGGCTGGCTGGCCACCAGAGTGCCGCGCCGCCACACGCCCAGGCGTGCAGCGCGCAGGCGGATCGCGTCTGCCGGGCTGCGCGCATGCAGCAGCACGAAGTCGGCATGGCAGCCGGGTGCCAGGCCATAGCCCTCCAGGCCGAGCAGGCGCGCAGGGTGGGTCGTCACCGCTTCGAAGCACTGGCGCATGGCGGCCTGGCTGGTCATCTGCGCCACATGCAGCCCCATGTGGGCGGCCTCCAGCATGTCGGCGCTGCCGCCGCTGTACCAGGGGTCCAACACGCAGTCGTGGCCAAACGCCACCGTCAGCCCCGCGGCCATCAGCTCGGGCACGCGGGTCATGCCGCGGCGCCTGGGGTAGGTGTCGTGGCGGCCCTGCAAGGTGATGTTGATGAGGGGGTTGGCCACCACGCCCAGGTCGGCCTCGGCCATCAGCGGAATGAGTTTGCTGACGTAGTAGTTGTCCATGCTGTGCATGGAGGTCAGGTGCGAACCTGTGACCCGGCCGTGCAGGCCCAGGCGCTGGGTCTCGAAGGCCAGGGTTTCGACATGGCGCGAGTGCGGGTCGTCGGACTCGTCGCAATGCATGTCCACACGCTTGCCGCGCTCGGCTGCCAGTTCGCAGAGGATCTTCACGCTCTCGGCCCCCTGGGCCATGGTCCGCTCAAAGTGGGGGATGCCGCCCACCACGTCCACGCCCAGGTCCAGCGCGCGTTTCAGGTTATCGAGCCCGCCAGGTGCGCGCAGCACCCCGTCTTGCGGGAAAGCCACCAGCTGCAGGTCCAGATAGGGCGCCACGCGCTGCTTCACATCCAGCAGCGCATGCACCGGCAGCAGACTCGGGTGGCTGGTGTCCACATGGCTGCGAATGGCCAGCAGCCCCCGCGCCACGGCCATGTCGCAGTACTGCAGCGCGCGCTGCACGATGGCGTCGTGCGTCAGGGTGGGTTTGAGCTCGCCCCACAGCGCAATGCCCTCCAGAAGGGTGCCGCTCCTGTTCACGCGCGGCTGGCCGTAGCTCAGGGTGGAATCCATGTGGAAGTGCGCGTCCACAAAAGGCGGGCTGACCAGCAGGCCGCCCGCATCCACCGTTGCGTGCGCGGGCGCCTCCAGGCCATGCACCACCTCGGCGATACGGCCGTCCTGCACGGCAATCGACATGTCCTGGCGGCCGTCGGGCAGGGTGGCATGGGTGATGAGGAGGTCGAGCATGGCGACGGTCCGGGCAGGGGCTGCGATGGAAAAAAGCCAGCTTGCGGTGGCCTGGCGTTACGGAGTCGCCCAAGGGCAGCGCCCCCGGGCTGGGCGCCGGCTACTTGGTACCAAAAATCCGGTCGCCCGCATCCCCCAGCCCCGGCAGGATATAGCCATGGTCGCTCAGCTCGCGGTCGATCGCGGCGGTGAAGATCGGCACGTCGGGGTGGGCCTTCTGCATGGTGGCAATGCCTTCGGGGGCGGCCAGCAGGCACACGAACTTGATGGAGCGGGGGTTGAGCTTCTTGAGCCGGTCTACACAGGCCGCCGCCGAGTTGCCGGTGGCCAGCATCGGGTCGACCACGATGATGTCGCGCTCGTCCATCTCGGCGGGCATCTTGAAGTAGTACTCCACCGGCTGCAGCGTGGCCGGGTCGCGGTACAGGCCGATGTGGCCCACGCGGGCGCCGGGCACCACATTGAGCATGCCGTCCAGAAAGCCGTTGCCTGCGCGCAGGATGGACACCAGCACCAGCTTCTTGCCGTCGATCATCTTGCCGGTCATGGTCTCCAGGGGCGTCTCGATCTCCACGTCCTGCAGTGGCATGTCGCGGGTGACTTCATACGCCATCAGGGTCGAGAGCTCGCCCAGCAGTCGGCGAAAGCTGTTGGTGCTGGCGTCCTTCTTGCGCATCAGCGTGAGCTTGTGCTGGACGAGGGGGTGGTTGATGACGGTGACGTTGCTCATCTCTAAAGCCTTGTGGTCTTGGGTGGTCTGAAATATAGGGTGCCTTGTGGGCGGTGTGCGAGGCAGTGCAGGGCGGCTGGCAAGGCGAGAGTGCAGTTCGCACAGGTGTGCTGCCGTTGGCCCGGCGTCGCCCCAGGTCCGCAGCGCATGCAGTGCAGGGCGCGGGGCAGGCGCCCTGCCGCGGGCTGCGTTCCCCGATGCCTGCGGGGGCGTCAGTCTGCCAGAAAGCGCGCGTAGCGCCCCAGGTCCACATTGCCGCCGCTGATGATGATGCCCACGCGCTCGCCATGCAGCTGCTTGCCGCTGCCATCGCTGCCCGCAAAGGCCTGCGCGCCGGCAAAGCCCAGTGCGCCCGTGGGCTCCACCACGATCTTCATGCGCTCGGCAAAAAATCGCAGTGCCTGCACCAGCTGTTCGTCGCGCACGCTGATGAGGCTTTCGGCATGGTCGCGGATGATGGGGAAGGTAAGGTCGCCCAGTGCCTGCGTTTGCGCGCCGTCGGCAATGGTGTGGGGCGTGGCAATGCGCACGATGTGCCCGGCGCGCAGCGATTGAGCACCGTCGTCCCCGGCCTCGGGCTCGACGCCGATCACCTTGCAATGCGGTGCCTTGGCGGCCGCGGCCAGCAGGCTGCCCGCCAGCAGGCCGCCACCGCCCACGCAGACGAACAGGTAGTCGAGGTCAGGCACGTCTTCCAGCAGCTCCAGCGCGGCGGTGCCTTGGCCGGCAATCACGTGCGGGTGGTCAAACGGCGGCACCAGCGTCATGCCGCGCTCCAGCGCCAGCTGGCGGCTGATGGCCTCGCGGTCTTCGGTGTAGCGGTTGTAGGTGACCACCTGGGCGCCATATTCGCGCGTGGCGGCCATCTTGGAGGCGGGGGCGTCCTCGGGCATCACGATGACGGCGGGCATGTCGAGCAGGCGCGCCGACAGCGCAATGGCCTGGGCATGGTTGCCGGCCGAAAACGCCAGTACGCCGCGCTCGCGCTGGTCGTCGGTGAACTGCGCCAGCGTGTTGAAGGCCCCGCGAAACTTGAAGGCGCCCGTGCGCTGCAGGTTCTCGGCCTTGAAGAACAGCTGCGCACCCAGCATCTCGTCGGCGCTGGTCGAGCGCAGGACGGGCGTGCGGTGGGCCATGCCCCTGAGCCGGTGCGCAGCCGCTGCAACGTCGTCGAAGGTGGGTGGGGTGAGGCTGGGCAGGCTCATGGCGGCATCCTGGGGGGCTGGTACCGCGCCATGATAGCGTTTGGACGCTGTTTTGTAGGCAAACCAGCCGCAGGTGCTTGATGTGCAAGCACCTGCTGCTATGCAAATTGATGTGCGGCGCTGCGGCAGGCTTGCGCAGCAGCGGAGCCAGTCAGTCGAACTGGCTGAAGCTGCGCAGCGGCGTGAGCGCCGGGAAATCGCCGGCACGCTTTTGCTTCATGGCCGTGACGGCCTCGCGCACATGCTGGTTGCTCCAGATGGCGCCCTGCAGCCAGCCCATCTGGCGCAGGCTGTCTTCTACCGAATGGTCGCGCGCGTAGTTCACGGCCTGCTTGGTGCCCCAGATGGCCACGGGTGGCTTGGAGGCAATTTCCTGCGCGCATTGCAGGGCGGCGGCCACCATGGCTTCAGCGCTGTCAAACACCTCGTTGACGAGGCCGTAACCCAGCGCCTTCTGTGAGGACAGGCGGCGACCGGTGTAGGCCAGCTCCTTGACCACGCCCAGCGGGATCAGCTTGGGCAGGCGTTGCAGCGTGCCCACGTCGGCCACCATGCCGATGTTGATCTCCTGGATGCAGAAGAAGGCATCGGCGGTGGCGTAGCGCACGCAGGTGGCCGTCACCATGTCCACCGCGCCGCCGATGCAGCCGCCCTGGATGGCTGCGATGACCGGGATGCGCAGGTTCTCGATGCGGGTGAAGGTGGCCTGCATGTCGGTGAGCAGGTCGAAGATGGCAGCCCGGCCCTCGGGGCTCTGGTCGTCCATGGTGATGGCGCCGCCGAAGGTTTCGAGCGCCATGCCCGCGCTGAAATGCTTGCCGGTGCTGCTGATGACCAGCGCCCGCGCCTCGCCTGCCTGGTGCAGCTGCGCCAGCACAGCATCGAGCTCGCGCCAGAAGGTGGGGTGCATGGTGTTCATGGCCTCGGGGCGGTTGAGCACCAGATGGGCCACATGGTCGGTGACGCTGAGGGTGAAGCAGGTGAGTGGGTTCATGGGGCAACAATGTAGACGTGGGGGCGGCGGGCAGCTCGTCGCCTGGGTGACTTCAAGTGTTTTCGGGCTGTGGTCCAGCGATTGTTTGGCTCGGTAGCTATAAATGTTATAGCGTTCGGGCCGGGTGCGAAGGGGTATGGGCCGCGCGGGGCTCAGTCGCCACCCCCGCCGCAGCCGCCTCCGCCGTCGCCATCCGATCCCCCATCGCCGCTGCTGTCGGCTCCGCCAAAGTCGTTCGCGCTGCCGCTGTAGCCGCTGTCCGAGAAGCTGGTGCCGCAATATGTGCCGCCTCCGTCACCGCCCGCGTCGCTCTTGCGGGCAATGTCGGAGCAGTCGGGCACGTAGCTGAAGCCGCCAGCAATCGCGAACTTGGCATCCAGCGCAAACAGCAGCGGGAGGCGGCTGGGCGCCTTGGGGTCGATGGATTCTTCCTTGCAGGCCCAGTACCAGGCGCGGCGCAGGCCGTCGTTGTGGCGCGCCCTGGAGCCCAGTGCTTCGGCCGGGGTGTGATGCAGAAAGAAACCGAGGGCGCTGTCGCACCAGCCTTTGTAGGCCTGGGTGTGCAGGATGAACTCGTGCCACAGGGCATCCACCGCACGGGATGGCATGGCCACAAACTGCTTCTTGCTGCGCAGGCATGCCATGAAGAACTGCCGCAGACCGCGCTCCACCAACTCGCAGTCGCGGGTGCTCAGGTGCGGGTAGGTCTCGCGCAGCTTGCGCTGCAAAAAGCGGGGCAGGGCGGCTTCGCGGATGTAGTGCTCGCGCACCGAGCGCACCCACTGACCCATGACGACCACCACCACCACGGTGACAAACAGGTAGAGCATCCAGATCCCCTTGAACCGCCATGCCCCCGCCGATATACCCGCTATCGCCACCACCCAGCCTGCCACGGCCAGCATCGGCAGCTTGCCGCCCCAGCGCAGCACCATCCGTTCTGTTGTTGTGGTCATGGGTCCCTCCTTCTTCGGTTGTTGTTGTTATGGATGCCTTTTCGATGACTCTTTGCTCACGGGTGATTTCATGGCAGAAATGTGACGATTGCGTGTCAGCGCAGTGAAGCGGCTGGAGCGTGTGGTGTAGTGCGCACAGAGGCCCATTTCCCCCGCCAGCGCGGTGGCGGGGGATGCGCGCAGGGTACTGCAGGCCCCTGGCCGAGCATGCTGTCGCTGCGTGCCAGGCGGTGCGCGCAAAAAGCGCTGTGGCTCAGCGGCGGCGACCGCTGCCGCCAAAAATGCCGCCCAGCACCCCGCGCAGAATCTCCTTGCCCAGCGTGGTGCCCATGGTGCGAACGGCCGACTTGGCCATGGTTTGCGCCAGGCCTTCGCGCTTGCCGCCACGCGGGCCGGTGCTGCCAAACAGCACATCGTTGAGTCCGCCCAGCAGGCCGCCGCCGTCCTGCTGGGCGGAGCCTGCTGCGCCTGGCTTGCCGCCGGCCGTATCGGCCTGTGCCGACAGGTCAGCCGCGCGGCCCTTGAGCTTTTCGTAGGCAGATTCACGATCCACCACTTTTTCGTACACGCCGGCTACCAGCGAACCGGCCATCAGCGCCTGGCGCTGCTGCGGCGTGATGGGCCCCAGCTGGCTGCCCGGCGGCAGCACGAACACGCGCTCCGTCACGCTGGGGCGGCCCTTGGCGTCCAGAAAGCTCACCAGCGCCTCGCCCACGGCCAGTTCGGTGATGGCGGTTTCGATGTCCAGGCCGGGCTTCTGCCGCATGGTGGTGGCTGTGGCCTTCACGGCCTTCTGGTCGCGTGGGGTGAAGGCGCGCAGCGCGTGCTGCACGCGGTTGCCCAGCTGGGCCAGCACGGTGTCGGGGATATCCAGGGGGTTCTGCGTGACGAAGTACACCCCGACGCCCTTGGAGCGCACCAGGCGCACCACCAGCTCGATGCGCTCGACGAGCACCTTGGGGGCTTCGTTGAACAGCAGGTGCGCTTCGTCAAAGAAGAAAACGAGCTTGGGCTTTTCGGGGTCGCCGATCTCGGGCAGGGTCTCGAACAGCTCCGACAGCATCCACAGCAGGAAGGTGGCGTACAGCCGGGGCGAATTCATCAGCTTGTCGGCCGCCAGGATGTTGACCACGCCGTGGCCGTCGACGGTCTGCATGAAGTCCTGGATGTCGAGCATGGGCTCGCCAAAGAACTGCGTGCCA
>LNEG01000098.1 GCA_001464865.1 Burkholderiales bacterium Ga0074133 | reverse complement strand
TGCAGGCAAGGTCTACCTGTCGCCGATCATCGATTGCTTCGACGGGATGGTGGTGAGCTGGACCATCGGCACGAGTCCGGATGCAGAGCTGGTCAACACCATGCTGGATGCAGCCATCGAGACCGTCACAGAGACAAGCGATCGACCAGTGGTCCACTCAGACCGCGGAGGTCACTACCGCTGGCCTGGCTGGCTATCCAGAATGAGCGAGGCCAAGCTCACCCGCTCGATGTCCCGCAAGGCCTGCTCGCCTGACAACGCAGCGTGCGAGGGCTTCTTCGGTCGGTTGAAGAATGAACTGTTCTATCCTCGGGACTGGAAGAGCGTCACAGTTGAGCAGTTCATTGAAGTGCTCGACGACTACATCCGTTGGTACAACGAGAAGCGGATCAAGATCTCCCTGGGGGCCCTCAGCCCGATCGAATACCGGGTGAGCCTTGGACTTGCGGCATAAAACCAGTCCAAGTTTTTATCCGCACCCCCCGCACGCGATCTGCCCTGCTGGACTAAACTGGTCAGATGTTGTTGCTTCTGTGGCGTTACCCATGACCGTGCTTTCGACGGTGGTCTTTGCCGATATTTCGGGTAGTGCTTCCCTGTACGAAACGTTGGGCAACGAACGTGCTACCGATGCGATCACCAAGATGACCCAGTGGCTGGGTGATACGGTGGAGTCGCACGGGGGGCGTGTGGTCAAGACCCTGGGCGACGGTGTGCTGGGACTTTTTGGTGATGCCTCGGGTGCGGTCGCTGCCATGGCGCACCTGCTGCGTGAGCATCTGGCCCGGCTGGACCGCTGGCCCCAGCCGCTGCAGCTGAGCATTCGCGTGGGCATTGCCAGCGGCGAGGTCGTCGATGTGGACGGCGACTGCTATGGCGATGCCGTCAACGTGGCCGCACGCCTGTGCGAGCTGGCCGGCCCTGGCGAGATATGGGCTACGGAAAACTCGGTGTTGCTGGCCGGTACCGCGGCAGATGTGCATTACCGCAACCTGGGCCAGATGGATCTGCGCGGCAAGTCCAATCCGCTGGTCCTCTACCAGGTCGAATGGCGCGAAAACGAAACGCTGGATTCGCTCACCATGCAGGCAGCGCTGGCCAGCAGCTTTGCGCCGATGGATTCGATCCTGGGGCAGATCCAGTTCTCGTGGCACGGCATCGACATGACCTTTTCCTCGACCGATGCGCCCGTGCATGTGGGCCGTGCCAACCACGCCCAGTTGTGCATCAACGACCCACGCGTATCGCGCCTGCATGCGCGCATCGACTGGCGCAACAGCGGCTTTCTGCTGACGGACCTGAGCAGCTTCGGGACGTGGGTGCAGTTTGAGGGCAGTGCGTCGCCCGTGCGGCTGCGGCGCGACGCCTGCATTCTGCATGGCAGTGGGCAGATTGCGCTGGGGGTTTCGTTCAGCGAGCCCAGCGCACCGGTTCTGACCTTCCGCATCGCAGGCAGCAGCGTACACCTGCGCTGACGCATCAGCCGCGCGGCGCCAGCTGTGCCTCACGCGAGCGGGACAGTTGCCCCCCCGGCTTGCATCAAAATCCAGCCAGGCGATATCGCCCATAAAAACGACTAACGGAGATCAGAACAATGGCGTGGATGAAGCGAACAGCCGTGGGGCTGGTGGTGGCCGCCTTGCTGGCAGGTACGGCCGCAGCGGTGTACGTGCAGCGCAGTTTTGCAGTGGTAGACGGCAAGCTTCAAGTGAGCGGCCTGCAAGCGCCGGTGACGGTGCAGCGCGACGCCTCGGACGTGACACACATCAGTGCACAGGGCCCGCAGGACGTGTGGTTTGCCATGGGTTACGTGCACGCACAGGAACGCACCTGGCAGCTGGAATTCAACCGCCGCGTGATGCATGGGCAGCTCTCCGAAGTGTTCGGCGCAGCCACGCTCGAAACCGACAAGCTCATGCGCGCGCTCGACATCGCCGGTGCGGCGCGGCGCCAGTACGAGGGCTTGCCAGCGTATGCCAGGGAAGCCCTGCAGGCCTACAGCCAGGGCATCAACGCCTTCCACAAAGACCGCCCGCAAGCCCTGCCACCCGAATTCCACATCCTGCGCGTGACCCCCGGCGGAGCTGCCGGCAAGGTGTGGGAACCGGAGGACAGCGTGGGCTGGGCATTGATGATGGCGCTGGACCTGGGCGGCAACTGGGGCAATGAATTTGCACGCCTGTCGGTGGCTGGCGCCCTGGACACGGGTCGCCTGTGGCAGCTGATGCCGCCATACCCCGGCGAGGCCCCGGTGGCCAATGCCGACCTGGCCACGCTGTACCGCGAACTGGGCGTGTACCGCAACGCGCCTGCAGGCACCGCCAAGGCTGCCGCTGTGTCGCAAGCCCCTGCAGCGCCGCACGGACAGGGTCCGTTGTCTGCACAGGTGAGCGCCGGGATGCTGGCCTGGGCCGACGAGCTCACGCGCAACGCGGGCACGAACGAGGGCAAGGGCAGCAACAACTGGGTGCTGGCCGGCACCCGCACCGTCAGCGGCAAGCCGCTGCTTGCCAACGATCCGCACCTGGGCCTGTCTGCGCCGGCGATCTGGTACTTTGCCGGGCTCAAGGCTCCCGCGGGCAAGGCCAAGGATGGCACCGACGTAGCCGCCATCGATGCCGTGGGCGCTACCCTGCCGGGCCTGCCTTTTGTCGTGCTGGGCCGCACCAGCCGCGTGGCCTGGGGCTTTACCAACACGGGGCCCGACGTGCAGGACCTGTACCTGGAGCAGATCAACCCCGCCAACCCGGCGCAATACCGCACGCCCGATGGCTGGGCCGACTTTGCTGTGCGCAACGAGACCATTCGCGTCAAGGGTGAGGCAGATGTGCAAATCACGCTGCGCAGCACCCGCCACGGCCCGGTGCTGAGCGATGCCCAGAAGTCGCACGCCGATGTGCTTGACCTGGGGAAATACGTGCTGGCCCTGCGCTGGGCCGCGCTCGATACCGACAACCAGACGGTGCTGGCAGGCCTGCAGACCAACCAGGCCAAGACGGTGGACGAGCTGTTCCAGGCGCTTTCGCATTACCACTCGCCCATGCAAAGCGTGGTGGCCGCCGACGATCAGGGCAACATCCGCTTCAAGGCCATGGGGCGCGTACCGGTGCGCGATGCCGCCAATGACATCCGCGGTGCGGCCCCATCCCCCGGCTGGGACGCGCGCTACGACTGGAAGGGCTGGCTGCCGCTGGAGCAGACCCCGCAGGACGACGGCGCAGCCAAAGGCTGGGTGGCTACCGCCAACCAGCGTGTCACGGCCCCGGGCTATCCGCACTACATCACGCAGGACTGGGCACTGCCTTACCGCTACGACCGCATCGTCCAGCTCATCGAGGCGACCGACAAGCACGACGCAGCGAGCATGCAGGCCATTCACCGCGACATCACCTCGCTGGCCACGCGCAAGCTGCTCCCTTACCTGCAACAGGCCACGTCCAGCCATCCGCTGGCTGCGGCAGTCCAGGCGCAGCTCAATGACTTTGACGGCGTCATGGATGCCGCCAAGCCCGCGCCGCTGGTGTTCGCAGCCTGGGCTGACGAGCTCACGCGCGGTCTGATCGTGCCGCGCATCGGCGAGGCGCGCTTTGCGGCCACGTATGGCAAGCGCGACTACCGCGCGGCCCTGGAAGGCATCCTGGAGCGCAACGACGCGTGGTGGTGCCAGCCGTCGAGCTGCGCCGAGCAATCCGGCGCTGCACTGGGTCGCGCGCTCGACCGTCTTCAGGCAGCTTACGGGGCGGATCCGGCTGCCTGGCGCTGGGGCGCTGCCCACCCCGCGGTCAGCGCCCACCGCCCGTTCAGCAACGTGGCGGCGCTGGCCCGCTACTTTGATGTCAGCGTGCCCTCGCACGGCGACTCGTACACCGTCAATGTGGGCCAGTACAACGCCGGCGAGGCCAAGGGGCCGTTCGTGAACCGCCACGCCGCTTCGCTGCGCGCGGTGTATGACCTGGCTGACCTGGAGCAGTCCAGCTTCATCTATCAGACCGGGCAAAGCGGCCTGGTGTTTTCGCCGCGCTACCGCGACATGGCAGATACCTGGGCGCAGACCGGTTACCGGCCGCTGTTGCGCCAGCCTGCAAGGTGGGTGCATGAGCTGACCCTGGCACCTGCCGCGAAGTAGGGCTTCCGCAGTACCCCGCGCGCGCTTTCTCACGTCGGGGTACCCGTCCATCGCCGGCGCCCGGCCCGCCACGGGCCCCGAGGCGGCCCTGGCCGTTAAAACAGAACGAAACTGGGCGATAGTCCAATCTCAATCATTGCTCGCAGCTATAAAAAACGTAGCAAAAGGTTCCGTGTCTGGCAGCACATATGCGACGCCCGGGCCCGCACCCAGCAGCGGCGCAATGTGCTTGTCATAGAACATCTCTGGCGCATTGATGCACCCGTAGCTGATGCGCCGGTCGGCTGCGCTGGCGCTGGCAAGGCGTTGCTTGCGGCGCTCGGCTGCACTCACGCTGCGAACGCGGTGCAGTGAAACGGCAGTGTCGTAGTCAATCCAGACGATGTCCTCCCCGTGCAGGTTTCGCCCGGGTTCGGTGGCAAAGCGGCCAGCGGGGGTGGTGCGTTCTTCGGGGCGGATCTGTGAGAGCGGGCGGTCACCAATACCGGGCACGGACCGGTCTCCGCGGGCGGAACCGAGCAAAACCGGGGCGCTGCCCAGCCAGTGCGCGCGCGCCGAGAAGACGTGGATGGATGCCACGGGTTTGTCCACCACCACGAATGGCAGGCCCAGATGGTCGCGTGTGTCGGTGGACCATCGCACGATGCGTTGTGCTTCGTCCGAGGCGCCGGCAGGCGGCCAGGTTGCACCGCGGGCCAGCAGCGGGACCGCTGCGGGGCCCAGCACGGCAGTGCGCAAGGTGGCGCGCAGAAACATCCTGCGGGCCTCGGAGCGAGATGTGTGGTGGATCGTGATGGAGGGCGGCATGGAACGGTTGCGTGGATGGCAGCGCGAGCCAGTTTGCCACTGGCGCAGTTGGCTTCAATAATGCAGACAAGCCACCGTACCTCCATGGCCCTCACGCTGTGCCCGCCCCATGTTGTTCAACCGCCTTCGCAATGTCTTTCGCTCCGGTACCCGCCACGCTGCATCCATCCGCGGCGTGACCAATGCAGAGGTCGCCCGGTGGGCGGCCGTGCAGCAGCTGGCCATCGTGCCGCAGGCTACCGACGGCCACTTTGACCTGGGCGGAGACCTGCATGGACGCCCCTGGAGGCTCGAGTGCGGCCCAGCTGCGCGCGACTATGTCGATGGCCTGGAGCTGCGTGGCCGTGCCGACATCGACGCCGATCCGGATGCCGCCGTGATGGTGCTCAACCGGGCACTGCTCGATTCGCTCGAAGGCCTGGCCTATGACGCGATCACGGATACGTTGCAGACCACGGTGAACGCTGATCTGCCCGAGGAAATTCGCTGGCTGGCGATGTATGAAGAGGTGTCCTGGCCTGGCCTGCCTGCTTCGTTCAGGCAGCATTTCGCGGTGGTGGCAGAGCACGCTGAAACGGCGCAACGCTGGGTGCAGGCGCCGCTGGTTTCGCAGCTGCTCGACATCGCCGAAAGCGAGGACGCTGACCACGAGCGTGCCCAGTCGCCCGTCCTGCTGATGCTGGTGCGTGGCAAGGTGTACCTGCGTATGGAACACACCCGGCGTACCCTGGCCGAGGTGGCCTATGCCACCCACGCGCTGCTGGTGGCCTCGCAGAGCGCCATGCAGCACGTCGCACCCATGCCTGTGCAGACGTCGCCCGAGGCACCCGTACCATCCGGTGAAGGAGGTGCAGAGCAGAGCCCAGTGCACGATGCGTCTCTGCAGGGCAACCGCGCGCCGGGTCAGACGCGCGCGGCTTCGGATGCCGCGTAGCGGTCAGTCCGCCAAAGTTGTCTGATGCCGTTGGTGCCGCCTGTCGCCTGCCCATGAAAAAAGCGGCCCGCGGGCCGCTTCTGTCGTCCGGGGGGAGGCTGCCGGTGGGGCGCCCGCGCAACGGGTCTGCTGCCGCCCGGCAACCTGGTGTCTCAGCTGCCGCGCGTGACGGGCACGCTGGCGTCGCGGCCATAGGTACCGTATTTGCCCAGCTCCCACTTGGCAATCGCGTTGCGGTGCACTTCATCGGGACCGTCCGCAAACCGCAGCGTGCGAGCGTTGGCGTAGGCGTAGGCCAGCGGGAAGTCGTCGCTCACCCCGCCGCCGCCGTGTACCTGCATGGCCCAGTCAATCACCTCGCAGGCCATGGTGGGAGCCACCACCTTGATCATGGCGATCTCGGTGCGGGCCACCTTGTTGCCGGCGATGTCCATCAGCCATGCCGCCTTGAGCGTGAGCAGGCGGGCCATGTCGATCTTGCAGCGGGCTTCGGCAATGCGCTCTTGCGTCACGGTCTGTTGCGCTACCGTCTTGCCGAATGCCACGCGCGAGGAAGCTCGCTTGCACATCAGTTCCAGTGCGCGTTCAGCCAGCCCGATCAGGCGCATGCAGTGATGGATGCGCCCGGGGCCCAGGCGCCCCTGGGCGATCTCGAAGCCGCGGCCTTCGCCCAGCAGAATATTGGAGACGGGCACGCGCACGTTCTCGAACGTCATCTCCACGTGGCCGTGCGGCGCGTCGTCGTAGCCAAACACGTTGAGCGGACGGATGATGTTGATGCCCTTGGCATCGGCGGGCACCAGCACCATGCTCTGCTGCGAGTGGCGGGCTGCCTCGGGGTCGGTCTTGCCCATGGTGACGAACACCGCGCAGCGCGGGTCTGCTGCGCCAGAAATCCACCACTTGCGGCCATTGATCACGTACTCGTCGCCATCGCGCTCGATGCGGGTTTCAATGTTGGTCGCGTCGCTCGATGCCACTGCGGGCTCGGTCATCGCGAAGGCAGAGCGGATCTTGCCTTCGAGCAGGGGCTTGAGCCAGCGGGCCTTGTTGGCCTCGTCGCCATAGCGGGCAATCGTTTCCATGTTGCCCGTGTCGGGGGCCGAGCAGTTGAACACTTCGCTGGCCCATGGCACGCGGCCCATGATTTCGGCCAGGGGCGCGTATTCCTGGTTGGTCAGGCCTGCGCCTTCGTAGCCCGATGCTGCAGCGCTGTCCACCGGCAGGAACAGGTTCCACAGGCCGGCGGCCTGGGCCTTGGGCTTGAGCTGCTCGATGGTGGTGAGCGCAGACCAGCGCTTTCCGGCAGCCGTGTTGGCGGCCAGTTCGGCCGCGTACGCAGATTCGGCCGGGTAGATGTGGTCGTCCATGAACTGGAGCAGTTTGGCCTGCAGTTCCTTGGTCTTGGGGGAGTAGTCAAAGTCCATGGGGTCTCCGTCAAAAAATCGGTGGGGCGGGGTGCTGCGATGGGCTCAGCCGCGCTGCGCAAACGACCATGCCAGCTGCGCCATGGGCCGTGCCGTGTCGCCAGAAGCCTTGGCCTGCGCGCTGGAGGCCGTGCCGGCTTCGACGCGCTTGGCAATGCCCTGCAGGATGGCCGCGATGCGGAACATGTTGTAGGCTAGATAGAAGTTCCAGTCGGCACGCAGCGATTCGGGCGTGGCGATGCCGGTGCGCTCGCAGTAGCGGCGGATGTAGGTGTCTTCGTCAGGGATGCCCAGCGCGGCGACGTCCAGACCCGCGATGCCGCGGCCCAGCGATGCGGGGATGTGCCAGCTCATGCAGTGGTAGCTGAAGTCGGCCAGCGGATGGCCCAGCGTGGACAGTTCCCAGTCCAGCACGGCGATCACGCGGGGCTCGGTGGGGTGGAACATGAGGTTGTCCAGACGGTAGTCGCCGTGCACGATGGAGACATGGCTCTCGTCGCGGGCGCTCGCGGGCATGTTGGCTGGCAGCCACTCCATCAGGCGGCCCATCTCCTCGATGGGCTGGGTGATGGACGCTACGTACTGCTTGCTCCAGCGGCCGATCTGGCGATCGAAATAGTTGCCCGGCTTTCCGTATCCGGCCAGGCCGCGGTCGGCAAACTTCACGGTGTGCAAGGCCGAGATCACGCGGTTCATCTCGTTGTAGATGGCACCGCGTTCGGCAGGCTCCATGCCAGGCAGCGACTGGTCCCACAGCACGCGCCCCTGCATGCATTCCATGACGTAGAACGCGCGGCCGATCACGCTTTCGTCCTCGCACAGTACATGCATGCGCGGCACGGGCACGTCGGTGCCATAGAGGCCGCTCATCACGGCAAACTCGCGCTCGATGGCATGGGCCGATGGCAGCAGCTTGGCTACCGGGCCGGGCTTGGAGCGCATGACGTAGCTTGCCGTGGGCGTGTTGAGCTTGTACGTGGGGTTGGACTGGCCGCCCTTGAACATCTCCACGCTCAGCGGGCCGGCAAAGCCCTCCATGTTCTTCTCCAGCCAGGCCGTTAGCGCGCCGGTGTCGAAGGCGTGCTGTTCAGAAACCGGGCGCGTGCCGACGAAATGGTCAAAGTTGCTCATGGATGGCGTGGATTTTTCAGTTGTCGGTTTCGGCAATCCGCATGAGCGCTTCGCGATCGCGCACTACCAGGCCGCCCGGCTCGATGCGGATGGCATCCTCGCGTTCCATGGCCTTGAGTTCCTGATTCACGCGCTGACGCGAAGCGCCGAGCAGCTGCGCAAGCTCTTCCTGCGCCAGTTGCAGGCCGATGCGCATCTCGCTGCCGTCCGAAAGGCTGGGGATGCCATAGCTGCGCACCAGGTGCACCAGCTGCTTGGCAAGCCGGGCTCGCAGGGGCAGGGTGTTGAGGTCTTCCACCAGGCCGTACAGCTGGCGTATGCGCCGTGCGTGCAGTCGCAGCATGGCTTCGTAAAACTCCACATGGGCCGCGAGAATCTTGCGGAAGTCGGCCTTGGCCACGCACAGGATGGTGGTGTCGCCATGGGCGTAGGCATCGTGCGTGCGCCGGTCCCCGTCGAAGATCGCCACGTCGCCGAACCAGATGCCGGGCTCCACATAGGTCAACGTGATCTGCTTGCCGGAGATGGAGGTCGAGCTCACCCGCACCGCACCGCGGGCGCACGCAATCCACTCCTCGGGCGGGTCTCCGCGGGCGGCAATCAGGCCGCCGTCCTTGAAGCGTTTGACGTAGGCACATCGCAGGATGTCGTGGCGTAGCGAGGGTGAAAGGGATGAAAACCAGCGACCGGAGTTGATCGCTTCTCGTTCTTCGATAGTAAGAATCGGGTCGTCCATGGGCTGTCTTTTGCGTGACTGGTAACGGGACCATTGTCGCGTCAGGGACCTTCGCGCCGCGTCAGGGTTTGTCACCTGCGCGTCTGCGGCGGTGCGGGTGTGCGCTTTGGGGGGGCATGGGTTGCCAGCGCCTGGCGGACCTGCGCGGTAGACCTGTTGTCCGCCCGCTGAACACCCATGAAAAAACCGGGTCCGCGTGGCGCGCAACCCGGTCTGGCTGGTCAGTATGCGCTCGGCAGCCTCGATGGTGCGCGCGCGCAGCCAGCGCTATTCATAACGGGGTACGCGCTTTTCCAGGAACGCACTGATACCCACACCAGCGTTCGCGTGGTGCAGATTCTTCACGAAGTGATCGCGTTCCTGGTTGAGGTGCTGCGTCAGGCTTGCGTGGGGTGCATCATTGACCAGCTCCTTGATGCTGGCCAGCGCGTTGGGGGCACGCGCGTTGAGATGCTCAGCCATGGCAAGCGCCGCATCCAGCGCACTGCCCGGCTCGGCAATGCGATTGACCAGCCCCAGCGCATGCAACCGCTCAGCGCCCAGGCGGTCGCCACACATCAGGATTTCAGTAGCCATTTGCCGCGGCAGGTCATGCACCAGACTCCAGCTGCCGCCGCCATCCGGCGACAGTGCCACGTTGCTGTAAGCCATCACAAAGACAGCGTTGCGTGCTGCCACGATCATGTCGCAGGCCAGCGCCAGCGAGAAGCCCGCACCCGCAGCGGCGCCCTCGACCGCTGCGATCACCGGCTTGGGGTACGTGCGGATGGTCTCGATCCAGTTGTGCAGGCATTCAATGCTCTGTGCCTGCACCTCGGGGTCTTGCTGCCGGTTGGCCAGCAGGCGTTCCAGATTGCCTCCGGCGCAAAACATGCCGTCGGCACCGGTAATGATCACGCTGCGGATGTCTGCACTGCGTTCGGCAACGCCCAGGGCCTCGATGCCCGCGGCATACATCGCCGGGTCGATGGCGTTGCGCCGCTCCGGGTTGCGAAGGGTGAGGATCAGGGTCTGGCCCTGGCTGGTGCTCTGGAGTTCTGCGGGCATGGGAAACCTTGGTGTGGGGCGTCAGGCAGCAGGGGACAAGAGGTGCGGTGCCATCCGTGCTGCGGCCTACGGTGGCCGTTGTCCCTGCAGACTGCTCAATGCACACCCTGCGGCCATCATCTTCCGCACACGCGGGGCAGGGTGGTGGATGGGTTGACGGCGCAGCGTCATTCTTCGACGTGTGTCAGGCTCAGCCCAATCGCTCCACGCCTGCGCAGCCAGGGGCTGGGGCGGTAGCGGGTGTCCCCGTAAACCGTTTGCATGTTGAACAGCACTTCAAGAATGTTGGTGGGCCCCCATCGGTCCCCCATGGCGAGGGGCCCTAGCGGGTAACCCAGGCCCAGGGTCACGGCAGTGTCCAGATCCCGCGGGCTGCAGATGCCCTGCTGGCAGATGTCGCTGGCGATGTTGACGATGGTTGCCACCACACGCTGCGTCACGAAGCCGCCGCTGTCACGGATCACGCTCACGGCCTTGCCATCGCGGGCGAACAGCGCATGCGCTGCGTTGCGGATGTCCACACGCGTGGCCGGGTTGGTGGCCAGCACGCGTCGCCGCGTCGCCGCATCGTCGATCAGCATGTCGATACCGATGGTGCGGGCTGGGTCCAGCCGCTCGACGACCGCCACAGTGGTGATGTCGAACCCGAGCGGGGCCACCAGGGTGATCGCGTGCGCCGAAGGCGACTGGCCGGTTTCAATCGTTGCGCCCAGGTCCTTGAGCAGCTGGTACAGCTCTGCACGGCGCGAGGCGCGTGGCGACACCCACACGGGTGGAATTTGCTCGACCGCGGGCGCGGGCGGTTCCGGCAGAACCTGTGCCACGCCGTCGGCATACCGGTAGAAGCCTTCGCCCACCTTCTTGCCGAGCAGTCCGCCTGCAAGACGTTGTGCCGTAATCACACTGGGCCGAAAGCGGGGCTCTTCGTAGTACTGGTGGTAGATCGATTCCATCACCGGATGCGAGACATCCAGAGCGGTCAGATCCATCAGCTCGAACGGCCCGAGCTTGAAACCCACCTGGTCGCGCAGGATGCGGTCCACGGTAGCGAAATCAGTAACGCCTTCGCCCACGATGCGCAGCGCCTCGGTGCCGAAGCCGCGGCCGGCATGGTTGACGATGAAGCCCGGCGTGTCCTGCGCCTGTACCGGCGTGTGTCCCATCTGCCGGGCGTAGTTCACGAGGGCTGTGCAGACGGCAGGGTCAGTCTTCAAACCTGCAATGACTTCTACCACCTTCATCAGCGGTACCGGGTTGAAGAAATGAAAGCCCGCGAGCTGTCCAGGCCGGGCCAGGCCGGCTCCGATCGCCGTGACCGACAGCGAGGATGTGTTGGTGGCCAGCACCGCGTCATCGCGCAGAACCCGTTGCAGCTGCATCAGCAGCGCTTGCTTGGCATCCAGCCGCTCGACGATGGCCTCCACCACGAGGTCACAGGGGGCAAGGTCTGCAACTGCTGCGACGGGGTGCAGCCGTGCTGCATAGGCGCTGGCTTGGGTTTCGTCGAGCCGGCCCTTGGCCACCAGCCTGGCCCACTGGTCTTCGAGCGCGGCTTTTGCCGCCTGGGCTGCGCCCGGATTGGCATCGAGCAGCAACACCTCGCTGCCGGCCTGCGCCGCGATTTGTGCGATGCCTCGGCCCATTGCGCCCGTACCGGCAATTCCGATGCGTGGAAACTGAATTTTCATAGCGCGATTATGGCTGTGGCTCTGGTTGCGGGTTGTGTGCAAGAATCATCTCCACCCGAGTAGAATGAATTGTGAAAATCAGTAACACCATATTTGGCGCTGGCGTGTGGATGCTTGCGGCCGGCGCCAGTGCCCTGTCTCTGGGTGGCAGCCGCGGCCAAGTCACCATTGGTGCGCCGGTGGATCTGGCATTCGAGGTCCAGCCCGATGCGGGGTCGGACATTGCCGGGTCGTGTGTTACTGCCGAGGTGTTTGTGGGCGACACTCCGTTGGGCGATGCCCGAGTGCGGGTCACGCCCATGGCCGAGTCGCGGGGGCGCATGCCTGCTGTGCGGGTACAGACCTCGGTGGTGGTTGACGAGCCCGTCCTGAGGGTGACCCTCACAGCGGGCTGTTCCGGCAAAACCACACGCACGTACACATTTCTTTCCGAGCTTCCTTCTGCGGCCGCGCGATCAGGCGGGCCGGTGGATGTTGCGCGACTGGCGCAGGCGGCTGAGCCTTCGGCTGGGTCCGGACCACTGCGTTCGCCCTTGGTGCCAGCGCCTGCCGAAGTGTCGGGTTCTTCTGCTCCATCCCCCATCAGGCGTGCACCTGGTCGGCCAGTGTCGGACGATGGCGCGAAGCCCGCGGTGGCCGCGCTGCCGCCCGGTCGCCCGGTCAAGCCCAGGGCAGTACCGGCGCCCTCGGCCGCCAGGTCGCCAGCATCGCGCCTCGTTGTCGAGCCGCTCGACACCTGGCTCGACAGCCCTGTGGTGCTGCGCAGCGCTCCACTGCTAGGCATCACTCCGGATGAGCAGCCCTCCGCGCAGCGCGCGCAGGCGGCTGCCTTGTGGAAAGCGCTCAACGTGCAGCCCGGGGACGTCGATGCCGATGCTGAGCGCGCAAAGGCCCTGGAGGGCGATCTCGCCAATGTGAAGGCCCAGGCAGCACGGGACCGCGCCTCTGCAGCGCAGCTGCAGGAGCAACTGGCGCAGGCAGAGAACGAGCGGTTTTCCCCGACGGTGGTGTATGGCCTTGCCGGTTTGCTGGCTCTGGCCCTGGCCGCCGCCGCCTGGGCGCTGCTGCGGCTTCGGAGTGCGTCGGACAGGGCTGTCAAGTCGTGGCGTGATTCCGTGGCCCTGGGATCCAGGGAGGCGGTCGAGACTCATGAAGCCGTGCTGAGCCTTACGCCCTATCCGGACGACACCTGGCCTCCCTCGCAAACCCAGCCAGGGGCAGGGCCTGTGTCCGGGCGTGGTGATCTGGGTGTGACCACGGCCCCTGCGCCGGGGCCTTTCAGCGCCCCTGCCCCCCTGCATCCTCCAGCCCCGGCGCCGCAGCCCAGGGCGCCCGCACCGGCGCCAGCGCTGCACATCGTCAACCCTGAAGAGTTGTTCGACATTCAGCAGCAGGCAGAGTTCTTCGTGTCGGTGGGCGAGCACCAGCAAGCCATCGAGGTGCTCAAGCACCACATTGAAGAACACCACAAGACATCTCCGCTGGCGTATCTGGAGCTGCTGCGGCTCTATCACACCCTGAGCCGTGTCGACGAATTCTCCCAGCTGCGGCTGCAGTTCATGCAGTCTTTCAACGCGCAGGTGCCTGATTTCGCCGCGTTCAGTCGCCCCGGCCGCGTGCTGGAGCATTACAACGATGCGCTGGCTGAAATCGAGGCACAGTGGAGCACTCCAGAAGTGCTCGGGCTGCTGGAGAGCTATCTGTTCCGGGAAGAGGGTGGTGCGGCGGTAGACCCCTTCGATCTCGCCGCCTACGACGATCTGCTGCTGCTGCTGGCCGTTGCCCAGACCACGCCCGCTAGCGCCCGGGGCGCTCCGCCTCCGCGGAACCGGACCACGCCCATGGCACCACCGCGCAGCGAATCGGCTGTGTTCAGCGGAGTGCTGGCGTCCGGCGCGGCTGTGCCAGCCTCTGCTACCGGTTTCGATGCTTCCCAGGACATGCTCGCCAGTGGTATCGACTTCGACTTTGATTCGTTGCCCGGTGGCCTCAACCTCGATAGTCCCGCGGCAAATCCCTTTCCCGTGGATTCACTTGCGGTGCCGTTGGACCTCGACCTTTCGGAAGCGCCCCACCTCACGCTCAGCGATCTGCCTGCCGTGCCCGTCACTCCGCCTCCGGCCCCCGGGCAGCCTGTAGGCTTTGGCATGGACAACGAACTGATGGAACTCAGGCTCGAGCTGGAGCAGCGCAAAAAGGGCGATCTCGGTTAGCGCGCCGGGACTGCAACCCGGCCAAGCGGAGGAGCCTACGGGCGGCTATGGCAACGGCAAGCCGCTGTGCACGAAATCACAGCCACCCGCGTGCCTCGTTCGTACAGTGTCAGCCTTGCATCAGTGCCTTGAGCGCAGCCGCCTGCGTCTCGGGATTCGCAGCATTCACGAGCGCCCGCACGACCGCGATGGAGCCCACACCCGTGGCAAGCACCTCGCCAAACTGCTCTGCTCCGATGCCGCCAATGGCGACTTGCGGGTAGTTGCGCAGCAGGCGTGCGTACACGCCCAGCCGCCCCACGCCTTGCGGCGCAGTGGCCATCTTCTTGAGCGTGGTCGGAAATACCGCTCCCATGGCGATGTAGCTCGGGCCCACGGCGTCGGCCCGCACCATTTCGGCGTAACCGTGCGTGCTCACGCCCAGCCGGATCCCGCTCGCACGCAGTGCGCCGAGCTGGTCGGGGTGCAATGCGTCGAGGTCTTCCTGCCCGAGGTGGATACCGTAGGCCCCCGCGTCAATGGCAGCCTGCCAGTGATCGTTGATGAACAGCAATGCGCCTGTGCCGTGTACAGCCGCGACAGAAGCGGCGATCTCGCGTTTGACTGCGACGGTATCGGTGGACTTGAAGCGCAACTGTACGGTGGGTACCCCTGCACGCGCCATGCGCCCGACCCACTCGGCATTTGGCAGTACTGCGTACAGTCCGAGACGCTGGGGGCACTGCGCAAAGGCCAGACGCCGTGGCACAGGCTGCAGGCCAAAGTCCTCCGGTTCCACAGGCCAGCTGGTGGCGTCAAAGGAGCCTGTTCGTACCGTCTGTGCCAGCCACGCACGGGCCAGGCACTGCGCGTCGGTGGGAATGAAACCCAGCTGGCTGCAACCATGCAAGGCCGCCACGTATGCGCTCTCTTGCGCTGCAGGCGTCGGCGCCGGCTGGGGTTCAAATCCGGCGAATGTGGCCGAGTGATGGGCCACGATGGCCTTCGCCATCTCCAGGGTGTTGCTGTCATGCATGGCTGTGGTGCCAGAAAGGTGTGCCCAGGACGGGCGTGCTCGGCTGGGCGGCGTCTTGTGCAGCCATGGCGCCAGCCCGACGCGCCGCACGGCCCCCGCTGACCGCATCGGCAAATGCACCTGCCATGGCCACCGGGTCCTGTGCCAGTGCGACTGCGGTGTTGAGCAACACCCCGTCGTAGCCCCATTCCATGACCTGGCAAGCGTGCGACGGCAGGCCCAGCCCGGCGTCGACCAGCATGGGTACGCTCAGGCGCTCGCGCAGCATCTGCAGGGCATAGGGGTTCACGGGGCCGCGCCCGGTGCCTATCGGCGCCGCCCATGGCATGACCGCCTGGCAGCCCACATCCACGAGGCGCTGGCACAGCACGAGGTCTTCGGTGCAGTAGGGCAGCACCTGGAAGCCTTCCTTGATGAGGTGCTCGGCCACTGCGACGAGGTTCAGCGTGTCGGGCTGCAGGGTGTAGTCGTCACCGATCAGTTCGAGCTTGATCCAGGGGGTATCAAACACCTCACGGGCCATCTGGGCCGTGGTGATGGCTTCCTGTGCGCTGTGGCAGCCGGCAGTGTTGGGCAGCACGGGCACGTTGAGCTTGCGCAGCAGCTCCCAGAAGCTGCTGCCGCTTTCAGCCGGGTTGCTGCCCTGGCGCCGCAGCGACGCCGTGACCATGGCGGGGCGGGCGCGTTGCACGGCAGCTTCCATCACGGCGGGCGACGGGTAGCGCGACGTGCCCAGCAGCAGGCGGCTGTCGAACGACTGGCCGTAGAGCACCAGCGGGTCGGTTGAGGGGGAAGTGGATGGGGTCATGTCGGTATCAGTGCGTTCAGCCGCCGGTCACGGGCGAGATGATCTCGACCTTGTCGCCCGCTGCGAGTGCATGCTGGGCATAGCGGGTGTTGGGCACAAAGTTGGTGTTCACGGCCACGGCAAACGGCGGGCGCGCGGCGATGGCGGCCACGGCGTCGGCCACGGTGGCGCCTGTGGGAAGTTCGTGCGGAATCTGGTTGATGACGATGTTCATGCAATTGCGGTCACTGCGGCGGCGCTCGCATCTCGCAGCCCGGCGGCGCAAGCTGCTGCGGGGCGGTCAAGGTGAGGGTCGAGCTCCATCGCCAGTTCAAAACGTTCAGACAGCGCCGATTGTCCTGTGTTCAGGATGTCGAGGGTCACGTCCAGCATCGCCGGGGCGATCATGAAGCCGTGGCGGTACAGGCCGTTGATTTCCAGCACGCGTTCCCGGGGCTGGCGGATGGCCGGCAGGTTGTTGGACAGCGTGGGCCGGCACTGCGTGGCCAGCTCCAGCACACGGCCTTCTGCAAAGCCGGGGTGCACGGCGTAGGCGGCGCTGAGCAGCTCCAGCGTGGAACGTGCGCTGACGGGAGAAAGGTCGTCCGACTCGATCTCGGTCGCACCGATCACGAAGACATGGTCTTCCTTGGGCGCGATGTAGATCGGGTAGCGCGGGTGCACCAGCCGCGTGGGCCGCTGCAACGTCACGTCGGGTGCATGGATGCGTGCCACCTCGCCGCGCACCCCGCGCAGCGCAGGCCAGTGCGCCCGCGCGCCCAGGCCGCGGCAGTCCAGCACCCAGTCGGGCTGGCCAGGTTGGGCAGGGTCAAACGCTTCTGGCGACGCAGGCGTGTTCCAGTGGGCATCCACTCCCAGCCGCTGCATCTCGGTGGCCAGTGCGGCCAGCAGCTGCCGGTTGTCGAGCTGGCCTTCGCCCGGCAGGAGCAGCCCTTGCGAGAACCGCTGCGCCAGCGAGGGCTCGGCCTGCGCCAGCGCTTGACTGTCGAGCTTTTGCAGGGCCGGCAGTTCGGGCACGGTGTGCTGGTTGGCTTCAAGCTGGCGTGTCAGGCGCTGGGCCTCGGCAGCGTCCTGCCGGTGCCACACGATGAGCGTGCCGGCCTGCTGGAAGAACACGGGTTCGGCCAGGGCTGCCAGCAACTGTGGCCAGCGCGTGAGCCCATGGTGGCCCATGCGCACCACGCCGGGTTCAGTGATGGCCGATTCGGCCAGTGGCGCCAGCATGGCGGCGGCCACGCGCGCGGCCGACTGACCGGCATCCGGGCCTCCGGCGTCATAGATTTCGACGCGGTGGCCCTTGCGCGCCAGCTCCACGGCAAGCAGTCGGCCCATGAGACCGGCGCCCAAAACGGCAAAGAAAGAGGGTGGCAGTGACATAGGTCCGTTGATCGTGTCCGTGCGCTGGCGTGGTTTGCAAGCATGGACAAAACGGGTTGCACCGCGATGGAAACTCCCCACGCCAGCATGACCTGGATCGGGTAGCGGGGCGCGAAGCCCGAGGGTATCTCTCAGCCGCTGCAGCGCGTTGCGCAGCCACGGCACCCCTGTTTCGTCCGGAAAATTGAATTACAGCACAAGGTCTGGGGCCAGGGTTTGCGCTGGCGCATAGGCCATAATTTTTGCCATGACTTCCCCAACGCCTTTGCCCACCCCTGTGCGTCGCTATGCGCGCGTGCTCTCGATTGCCGGTTCCGACAGCGGGGGCGGCGCAGGCATCCAGGCCGACCTCAAGACCTTCAGCGCGCTAGGCTGCTACGGCATGACGGCCATCACGGCCATCACGGCGCAGAACACCTGTGGCGTCACCGGCATCCACGGCATTCCGCCCGAGATGCTCAAGGCCCAGATCGATGCGGTGGTACAGGACATCGGTGTCGACGCGGTGAAGATCGGCATGCTGCATTCCCCCGATGTGGTGCGTGTGGTGGCAGACGCCATCCGCACGCACCGGCTGCCCAATGTGGTTCTGGACCCTGTGATGGTGGCTACCAGTGGCGACAAGCTGATTGCCGACGAGACCGTAGGTGTGCTGGTGCGCGAACTGTTCCCGCTGGTGGAGGTGATCACGCCCAACCTGGACGAGGCGGGTTGGCTGCTGGGCCGCAGCATCGAAACCGCCGATGCGTTGCCAGAAGCTGCGCAGGCCTTGCTGGGCCTGGGCGCCCGCGCAGCGCTCCTCAAGGGCGGCCACCTGCCGGGTCACTGGGTGGTGGACCTGCTGGCCGTGCACGGCGGAGTCACGCAGCGGCTGGAATCGCCTCGCATTGCCACGCACAACGGCCACGGCACAGGGTGCACGCTGTCATCGGCGATTGCCGCGTTCCTGGCGCTCGGCGAGCCCCTGACGCTGGCGGTGGAGCACGCGCGCGCCTACATCCTGGGTGCGATCGCCGCGGGTGCCGACGTGACCACCGGTCGCGGCCATGGCCCGCTCAATCACGGCTACGCGCCGCTGGTGCAGCGCGTGCTGCAGGCCTGACCGATACCCCAAGGCAACCGGGTGGGCTTCGCGTCAGGCTACGTGCGCGAACTGGCTGCGCAGGTAGGCGATGATCTTGTCCGAGTCGTAGAGCCAGCGGCTGTTCCCCGCCTCATCGGTGATCTTCAGGCACGGCACCTTGGTGTGGCCGCCCTGCACCGTCAAAGCCGCCCGGTCGGGCCCCTCTGGCTGCGCGTCGATTTTTGGGATGTTCAGGGACAAGCGTCGCATTTCCTGGCGCACCTTGATGCAAAACGGGCATGTTTTGTATTGGTACAGGGCAAGTGCGCGGCACGATTGGTCCACCGAGTCCTGCCCCGCCCGGGAGCGCACCATGCCCTTGGGCCGCGTCAAGGCTTCCTTGAGCAGCATCACGGGGCCCAGAAGGATGCGCAGCGTCTTGAAAAAGGTTCGAACGAAGAATTTCATGGGCGATTTTAGGCAAGTGAAGCGCTCACCCCTTGTGGGCAGGCTCGTGGAGCCTGCCCCGGGCACAACGCTCAGGCGCGCGGGCGGGTCGCAAACGCCAGCGTAAAACACACCACCAGCGTGGGCAGTGTCGCGCCCAATGCGGTAGAGATCGTGGGCAGCAGGTGATAGAACGCGATGCCTCCGAGCCAGATGGCAACCGGGACAGGGTTGACCTTGCGGGCCTGCGCCAGCAGCTCGGGTGCGTTCGTGCCAAACGCCAGCCGCCCCAGGATCACGGCAAACAGCGGCACAAACACCGAGCTGAGCATCAGCAGGAACGGCTCGAGGCTGTGCATGGGCAGCACCAGCGCAAGGCCCGTGCAGACAGCCGCTACGGCCAGACCCCACTTGCGAATCGTCCAGCGCGGTGCGAGGCTGTGGGCTGACACAGCGCCCGAATAGGTGTCGCCGTAGGCGTTGTCCACCTCGTCGATCAGGATCAGCGACAACGCAATCAGCCCACCCTGGGCCAGCAGCAGCGCCTGCACCAGGTCCTTGCTGGGCAGTGTCAGCGCCACCAGCACGCCCAGGCTGTAACACCACATGTTGGCCAGCGCATAGCCCAGCCACGTACCGCGCAGGGCCGAGCCACCGCTCTTGCCATGGCGTGCGTAGTCGGCCACCAGCGGCAGCCACGAGATCGGCATGGCAATCACCAGGTCCAGCGCCGGGAAAACGCCCATGCCGCCTTCGCCCTTGCGCGTCCACAGCGCTTCCAGACCTTGCGCCTGGGCCAGCGACAGGAACTGCCATGACAGCCACAGCAGCGACAGCACCACCAGCGGTAGCGCCACGCGCGCAATCACCTTGCGCACCAGCTGCACCATCGATCCGCTGATCAGCAGCATCACCACAGCACCCCACAGCAGCGTGGCCAGCACCGGCCAGTGGGCGCCGGTCATCACGCCTGACTGCTGGCCGATGGCCACGCTGGCGTCGCGCATCACCACCAGTTCGAACGTGCCCCAGCCCACCAGCTGCACGATGTTCAGGATGATGGGCAGGCTGGCAAAGGTGCGGCCGTACACCGCGTGCATCAGCCCGGCACTGGCCAGCCCGCTGTCGCAGCCCAGCTTGGCCACCCAGCCCAGCAGGCCCGCGCCCACGATCGAGCCGGCCACGATCGCGATCAGGGCCTCCTTGGTGCCCAGCGCAGGCATCAGGTACGAGCCCACCTGCATGACCAGCAGGCCCACGCCCAGGCTGAACCAGAGCGAGGCGTGGTCGTGCCACTGGAAGACGCGGCGGTCGGCAGAAACAGGGGCCAGCGCTTCGTTGGAAGGCGCGGCAGACGATGGGGACATGGCAGGCTCCGTAGCAATACAGAGCAGGGCGGCGGCCTGCGGGCGCGTCCCAAGACCGAATCAGGGGATGGCCACAACAGACATGCTTCCCTGCGCGAGGATGATCTCAATCAGGTTCAAAGGGACTCTCTCAGTGGGCGCCTCGATGGCAGCGTCCACACCCCTAGCGATGTGCCCCGGCCGACGCAGATGCATCTTCCGGAGCGTGCGGATTGTAGGGCCTGACTTCGGCCCGCGGGCCTTCAGTGCCCGACCGGTGCCGCAGCGGGGCCCGGTGCCACGCCCAGCAACTGGTGCAGCCGAGGGCTGGTGGTGGTGTATTGCAGGGCTACCTTGTCGCCCTTGATGGCCTCTGCCGCGCCAAAGGCGGCCAGCGTCGCCTCGTGGAAGCCGCACAGGATGAGCTTGCGTTTGCCAGGGTAGGTGTTGATGTCACCCACGGCGTAGATGCCGGGCACGCTGGTGCGAAACGATGCCGTGTCCACCACCAGCTGCTTGCGCTCCAGCGCAATGCCCCAGTCGGCAATCGGCCCCAGCCGGGGCGATATGCCCAGCACCGCCAGGAGGACGTCCAGTGGCAGGTTGTGCGGCTGGCCCTCGGCATCCGCCACGCGCAGGGCGGCCAGGCGCCCGTTGGCCACCTCCACACCCGTGATCTGGGCCGCCACCACGGCAATGCGGCCTGCGTCGCGCAGTTGCTGCAGTTCGGCCAGCAGGGCATCGGATGCCTGGAAGACATCGCGGCGGTGCAGCAGGGTCACCCGGGCCGCGTCGCCCCCGCGGGCCAGCTCCACGGCGCGGACCACGGCGGGTTCGTCGCCGCCGTGCACCACCACCTGCAGGCCGGTCACATCCACGCTGGCAGGAAGCTGCTGGTAGTGCACCTGCGTGCCCACCCAGCCATCGATGCCGTCCACCTTGAGGGTTCGCGGCACAAAGGCACCCACACCCGCCGCAATGAACACGGCACGTGCCAGCAGGCGCGCGCCCTGGCTCGTTTCCACCAGCAGCCGCCCGTCGGGCTGCGTGCTCAAGCCCGACACCAGGGTGCCCAGATGCGATGCGGGTTTGAAGGGCGCGACCTGGCGCAGCAGCAGATCGGCCAGCTCGCGCCCGGTGCACATGGGGATGCCCGGAATGTCGTAGATGGGTTTGTCGCCGTACAGCTCGACGCACTGGCCGCCCGCGTGGGGCAGGGCGTCGATCAGGTGGGCGTGGATGCCCTGCAGGCCGAGCTGGAAGACCTGGAACAGGCCCACCGGGCCTGCGCCGATGACGACGGCATCGGTTTCGACAGCGTTAGGCGTTTGCAAAGCCTGGGTCACCGGCGGGCGGTTGATCGACTTACTTGATCAGGGCGCTGACCTTGCCGGGCTTGCCGTTCCACTCGTCGGCATCCGGCAGCGCGGGCTTGCGCTTGGTGATGCTCTTCCAGCCGTCGGCAAAGGCCAGGTCGGCGTTGAGCTTGATGAAGGCGATCTGGTCAGCCGGCAGGTCTTCTTCGGCAAAGATGGCGTTGGCAGGGCACTCGGGGATGCAGACTGCGCAGTCGATGCACTCGTCAGGATCGATGACGAGCATGTTCGGGCCTTCGCGGAAGCAGTCCACGGGGCACACGTCCACACAATCGGTGTACTTGCACTTGATGCAGTTTTCGGAAACGACGTGGGTCATGACGGGAGTTGTGTGGGGCGGTGAAAACCCTCGATTTTAAGGCTTTCACCGACCTGGGTTGGCAGGGCCCCTCTTGCAGAAAGGGGTGCTCGGCGTACAAAGGCTGATGAACGTCAGTTCACCAGCACCGCGCCGGCGGTCTTGTGGCTGGCGGTGTCCACCAGGATCAGCGAACCCAGCACGCGCGCCTGGCTGAAAGCGGCGGCCGGAATCGCCTCCTGCAGCAGCAGATCCACATGCCCGATGGCGTTGGGGTCCAGCTGGGTGGCGGCCTCCTCGGCCAGCGTGTTGATGTTCAGCTTGTGCACCACAGCCTTCACCTTGGCCTTGACCCAGCGGTGGCCGTGCAGCGCCCAGTACACGCGGCCGGCGACCAGGGGCTCGTCGTCCATCCAGGCAATGGTGGTGCGCAGCTCGCGTCTGGCGGGCCAGGCGGGCACGGCGGCGGGCGTGTCGCCAAAGTCGTCGTCGGCCGGGGCTGCCGCAGCGGCCGTGGGCGCAGCCAGGATCCAGTCGCCGCGCGACACGTCCACTTCGCGGTCGAGGATGATCCCGGCGCTGGTGCCTGCGGGTACATCCTTGGCGCGACGGGCGTGGTCCAGCACTTGCGCCACGGTGGCCAGCTGGCCGCTGGGGAAGATTTGCACCGGCGTGCCGGGTGTCACGTTGCCTGCAGCCACACGGCCCCAGAAGACGCGGCGGCCCTGGCTGGTGTCGGCCGAAGACGACGAAGACTTCTCGACCCACTGCACCGGGAAGGCCACCGCCAGTGCCGTGTCGGCGGGGGTATTAGGCAGTTCTTCCAGCACCTGCAGCAGCGTGGGGCCTACATAGCCGCACCAGCCGGCGTGGCCGTCGACCACATTCCAGCCCTTGAGGGCCGACACGGGTACGGTGGCGCGCACGGCGATGCCTGCAGCTTGGGCAAATGACTGCAACGCACCCTGGATGTGCTTCCAGGCCATCACGGGGTCTGCCACCGCGTCGAGCTTATTCACTGCAAACACCAGCGAATGCACGCGCAGCAGGTGGGCCAGCAGGCTGTGGCGGCGGGTTTGCGGCAGCAGGGCGAGGCCCGGGTTCTTCCAGTCGAGCTTGGTCGCATCGACCAGCACCACGGCCGCATCGGCGCTGCTGGCAGCGGTGACCATGTTACGGGTGTACTGCTCGTGGCCGGGCGCATCGCCAATGATGAACTTGCGCGTTTCGGTGGCGAAGTAGCGGTAGGCCACGTCGATGGTGATGCCTTGTTCGCGCTCGGCGCTCAGGCCATCGGTCAGCAGCGCCAGGTCGGTCTCGCCCTGGCGCTGCACACCGGCAAGGTGGTCCTGCAGAACGGCCTTGCTGTCCACCAGCAGGCGGCCAATCAGCGTGCTCTTGCCGTCATCCACCGAGCCGCAGGTGATGAACTTCAATGCGGAAATATGGTCATTTTGGCCGGGGGTCCTAGTGTTAATTGCACTGGATGCTATTAAATTTGTAGTGTTTGTCATGGAGCTGTTTCAGTCACCCGCAGGTCGTGAAGTAAGGTGCGGCCGGTGCCAGTACCACCGCGCGAGGGCGGTCCCGCCGCTCGGGGGCATGCGCGTCGTGCTTCAGAAGTAACCGTCCTTTTTTCGCTTCTCCATGGAAGCATCGCTCGTCTTGTCATCCATGCGCGTGGCGCCCCGTTCGCTCACGTCGGCGGCCAGGGTCTCGATCACGATCTCTGCCGGCGTGGCGGCCGTGCTTTCCACTGGTGCGGTGCAGGTGATGTCGCCCACGGTGCGAAAGCGCACATCGCGCGTTTCCACCACATCGCCTTCGCGCGCGGGCGTCAGCTCGGTCACGGGCATCAAGAGGTCCTTCTTGTCCACCACCTGGCGCTTGTGCGTGTAGTAGATGCTGGGCAGGCCGATCTGCTCGCGGTCGATGTATTGCCACACATCCAGCTCGGTCCAGTTGCTGATGGGGAACACGCGGAAATGCTCGCCGGGCTGCAGGCGGGTGTTGAACAGCGTCCACAGCTCGGGGCGCTGGGCCTTAGGCTGCCATTGGCCGAAGCTGTCGCGGTGGCTGAAGATGCGTTCCTTGGCGCGGGCCTTTTCTTCGTCGCGGCGGGCGCCGCCAATCAGTGCGTCAAAGCGGAACTCTTCAATCGCTTCGAGCAGCGTGACCGACTGGTGCACGTTGCGCGACTCGCCCGGGTGGGCCAGGCGCACGGTCCCGCGCGCCATCGAGTCTTCGACATTGCGCACGATCAGCTCGGCGCCCAGTTCCCTGGCGCGGAAGTCGCGGAAGTCGGTGACTTCAGGGAAGTTGTGGCCGGTGTCGATCATGAGCAGCGGATACGGAATGCCCCCGCCACTGGCCTTGGTGCCAAAGGCCTTTTCGGCGCACTTGAGCATCACCAGCGAATCCTTGCCGCCCGAAAACAGCAGGGCGGGGCGTTCGAAGGCGGCGGCCACCTCGCGCAGGATGAAGATGGTTTCCTCTTCCAGGGCGTCGAGGTGCGAGTTGTTGAGGTGGTAGCTCATGTTGTTGGTCTTCTCAAGCAGCGCTGAGTCGGTGCGGGCATTCATGGTCGAGCCTTCGGGTCAGTGGGCCAGATGCAGGCCGCACTCGCGGTTGTCCTCGCCCTTGGTCGGGTCCACATAGTCGAAGTTGTTGGGCAGGCCGTGTTTGACGCAGTACTCGTGCAGGTCCTTGGACGACCAGTGCAGCAGCGGCGCGACCTTGATGAGACCATCGGGGTTGATGCTGACCGGGTCCATCTGCGCGCGCACGGCGGTGTCGGTGGCGCGCAGGGCGGTGAACCACACCTTGGGCGCGGTTTCGCGCAGGGCGCGGGCAAAGGGTTCGAGCTTGACCTCTTCGGTGAATGCGGCGTGGCGCGGGTCATCCAGCGCGGGCGTGGCGCCCTCGACGGCTTCGCGGTGCGCGCGCGAGCGGCGCGGCAAGTAGATCTTGAGGTTCAGGCCCAGCTGCTTCGTCACCTCGTCGGCAAAGCGGTAGGTGGCCTCGGTGTTGTAGCCGTTGTCCATCCACACCACGGGTACATCGCGCTGCACGGAGGCAACCATGTGCAGGATGACTGCCTCGAACGGGCGGAAGTTGGTGGTGACGATGGGGCTCTGGCCCAGGCCCAGGGCCCAGGCGACGAGGCCCTCGGCATTGCGGCCGAGTTCAGCGTTGATGCGTGCGAGATCGAATTGGCTCATGTGCGGTCCTAAGGGGGCTCAGGCAGCAGCCCGTGCGACAAACAGCAGCTGCGGGTTGACGGCATCGGCCTGGTAGAAGCCGGGAAACCGCTCGAACTGGCGCTGCGCGTCGGCGGCGTCCACACCCGCGCGCAGCACGGCGCTGGAAAAGCCTGTGCGCTGCATCTGCACCAGCTGGTCGATCAGCACATCGCCCGTGGCGCGGATCTCGCCCGCAAAGCCGCGGCGGCGGCGCAGCAAAAAGGCCTGGCTGAACGCGCGGCCATCCGTAAAGCTGGGGAAGTGCAGGTCCACACGTTCCACGCCGTCGAGCGGCAGGGCCAGGGCATCGGCATCGTTGGGCAGCGCCACGGCGCGGGCATCGCCCTCGGCAGGCGGCTGGTGGTCTTGGGCGGCAAGTAGTTTCAACATCGTCATGTCTTGTAGGGTGCTTTGCAATGCGCAGCCGCTCAGGCGGCGGCAGTCTCGGCGTCCTTGTGGCGGGCCTGTTTGGCGGCTTCCTTGAACGGGTCCAGGCCGGTGCGGCGCACGGTGTTCTGGAAGTTCTCGCCGCTCTCGCGCAGGTCGCGGTAGGTGCCGAGCACGGCCTCGATCACGTCGGGCACTTCAGCCGCCGAGAACGAGGGGCCAATCACCTTGCCCGCTGCAGCAGCGCCCGACAGGTCGGACCCGTCGGAGCCGCCCAGCGTCACCTGGTACCACTCCTTGCCGTCCTTATCCACACCCAGGATGCCGATGTGGCCGCTGTGGTGGTGGCCGCAGCTGTTGATGCAGCCGCTGATGTGCAGGTCGATCTCGCCGATGTCGTCGAGCTCGTCGAGGTCCTGGTAGCGCTGGGTGATCGCCTCGGCAATCGGTAGCGAGCGGGCATTCGCCAGCGCGCAGAAGTCGCCGCCGGGGCAGGCGATCATGTCGGTGAGCAGCTGCACATTGGCGCTGGCCAGGCCCAGTGCCTTGGCCTCTTGCCACAGCTCGAACAGGCGGCTGGCGTGCACCCAGGGCAGCAGCACGTTCTGGTCGTGGGTCACGCGCGCTTCGCCGGCGGAGTATTTGTCGGGCGATGAGCTGTTCGCTGGTGGCGTCGCCGGGCGCCTGGCCGGGGCGCTTGAACGACAGCGTCACGGCGCGCAGCTGCGGGTTCTGGTGCGGATGCAGGTTGCGCTGGAGCCAGCGGCCAAACATCACATGCTCCGCCGCCTGGGCGTCCAGCTGTGCCTGCAGGGCTGCGGGGGGCGCGTCGGCAATGTCGGCCAGCTTCGGTGTCACAAAGCAGGCGGCCACGCGGTCAAACTCGGCCTGCGGAATCGTGTGCGGCCCACCGTCGATCTCGATCGGCTTCCACATCGTCGATGTATTTCTGGCCTTCGGACTTGACCAGGATCTTGATGCGGGCCTTGTACTTGTTGTCGCGGCGGCCATGCTCGTTGTACACGCGCACGATGGCCTCGATGTAATTCATGATCTGGTTCCACGGCAGGAACTCGCGGATCACCGAGCCGATGACCGGCGTGCGGCCCATCCCACCGCCCACGAAGACCTTGAAGCCGATCTCGCCCGCATCGTTCTTGACCAGGTGCAGGCCCACGTCGTGCCAGCCGGTGGCGGCGCGGTCGTCCTTGGCGCCCGTGATGGCGATCTTGAACTTGCGGGGCAGGAAGGCGAATTCGGGGTGCAGCGTGGACCACTGGCGGATCAGCTCCGCATACGGGCGCGGGTCCACGATTTCATCGACGGCAATGCCCGCCAGCGCGTCGGTGGTGGTGTTGCGGATGCAGTTGCCGCTGGTCTGGATGCCATGCATGTTCACGCTGGCCAGCAGGTCCATCACGTCCGCGCTTTTCGACAGCGGAATCCAGTTGAACTGCACATTGGTGCGCGTGGTGAAGTGGGCGCAGTGCGTGGGCAAAAAGGTGGTGCCCAGCTTGCCCTGACCTTCCATGGCCGCCTTGAAGACGGCCGCTTCGGGCTCGTCGTAGTCGCGGGCGATCTGCGCCAGCACGCGCAGCTGGCGGCTGGCGATCTCCCCGTAGGGCACGGCCACGCGCAGCATGGGGGCGTAGCGCTGCACGTACCAGCCGTTTTGCAGGCGCAGGGGGCGGAAGTCGTCCTCGCTCAGCTTGCCGGACTGCCAGCGCGTGAGCTGGTCACGGAACTGCGCCGCGCGCTGCTGCACGAAAGCGGTGTCGAATGCGGTGTATTGGTACATAGAAAGCTCAGATCAGGATCAGTTTGGCGCCTGCCCAGGCAAGCAGCGCAGAGAGGATGGAGCGAATCAGGCGCTCGGGGATGCGGGTGACCAGGCGCGAGCCCAGCCAGATGCCCGGCAGCGAGCCAGCCAGCAATTGTGCAAGCAGGGGCCAGTCCACCGAGCCCAGCGATGCGTGACCCAGGCCCGCCACCAGGGTCAGGGGCACCGCGTAGGCGATGTCTGCGCCGATCACGCGCGGCAGGGGCAGCAGCGGGTACACCAGCAGGAGCACCGTGACGCCAATGGCGCCCGCGCCCACCGAGGTGAAGGTCACCAGCGTGCCGATGACGGCGCCCAGCAGTACGGGCAGGCTCCAGTGGCGGGGGCGTGTGGCATGTTCCTGCCCCGCCTGACGGCGTGCTAGCTCGGCGGCCTGCCGCTCTTTTGAAAAGGCCACGGCCTTGTAGAGCATGGCGCAGGCCGTCAGCAGCAATGCGAATCCCAGGGTGGTGGTCATGATGCGCTGCGCCTGACCGCTGGCCGGCCCCAGCGTCTTGAGCACCCACAGTGCCAGCAGCGCCGCCGGAATGCTGCCCGCACACAGCTGCCCCACCACGCGCCAGGGCACGAGGCGCTGTCGCGCCATGCTCACCGTGCCGCCCATCTTGGTGAAGGCGGCAAACAGCAGGTCGGTGCCGATGGCCAGGTGCGGCTTGACTCCGAAGAAGAAGATCAGCACTGGCGTCATCAGCGAGCCGCCGCCCACCCCGGTCAGGCCGACGATCAGCCCGACGGCAAACCCCGCAAAAACGAACGCCAATTCATGCATGCCCGCGAATGTAGAGGGGCTGCTTATGGATGCAAACTATTGTTTAGTGCTGCCGATATGTTGATTTCGGTATAAGCAAGTGCTGGTGCGGGTTTGCGAGCGGTACCCCAAACGGCCACGGGTGCCGGCGCGGCGCACCGCTATCGGGCACTGCGGGTCGTGCTGCTGCCTTTGCAGCGCACGCGGCGCGCCTACAGTCGCTCGGTGCCCAGCGCACGGGCCAGCCTGGCATCCAGCGGCAACGGCTCGCCGTGCAGCCGCGCTGCCAGCAGTTCGCCGCACAGCAGCGCCAGCGTCAACCCGCGCGCGCCCATGGCCGTGCACGTCCAGAGCCCGGGCAGTTCCGCAGCGGCGACGGGGCCGGCAATGGGCAGGCGGTCTGGCGACGTGCAGCGCACCGCTGACCAGGACCTGGCTGCGCCGGCGTGCGGCGGAACGCCATCGGCCGCGGCCTGCAGCGCAGCGCCCACGGCCATGGCGGCCTGAGGTTGCAGGGTGCGCAGTTTGGCGAGGTTGGCTGCATGGGCGGCATGCTGATCGGCGAGCGAGGGCGGCAAGGTGTCTACACCGCGTTCAAAGGTTGATCCCATCACCCACGCCAGGGGCAGGCCTGTGCTGGCATGCGCGATGCCGCCCGCCGCTTCCGGAGCCGACGCGGTAAAGGCCGGCACCAGGTTGCCATGCCCGTTGACGGGAAACGGCGCCATGGGTGGCCGCGGTGCCGTGCTGTCGTGCAGGCCCCAGCTCACCTGGCCACGCACCGGCTGCAGCTGCCAGCGGTGCCCCAGCAGCCGGGCGCTCGCTGCGCCTGCGGCAATCACCACCAGCGGGGCTTCGGCCAGCACCACGCCCTGGGCGTCCAGCGCCTGCCAGCAGCCGGCGCCGTGTGGTCCTGTGAGGTCGGTCTGGGCGGTGTGGGATGGTGTCTGCCGCAGCTGCGCCACGGCACAGTCGCCGCGCCACTCGATACCCGGTTGCGACAGCAAGGCCTCAACCAGCCGTGCAGGGCGAATCCACCCTGCGCGCGCATGCCAGCAGGCGCTGGTGCCGGGCGGCAGGCCTGCGGCACCCAGCGCAGCGGGTGGCGCGGGAATGCTCCACTGTGCGCCCGCGCTGCCAGGGGCCCATGCTGCTGGCAGGCCAGGAGATCCATCCACACGGTGTTCGAGCACGCCACAGGCAGACCAGTCGGTGCCTTCGGCCAGCACCCAGCCTGCCTGCTGTAGCGTGGTGCGCACGCCGCTGCGCGACAGGCGCGAGAGCACGCTGTCGTCCGGCGAGACATGGGGCGCGAACACGCCCGCAGGCAGCGCCGATGCGCCGGCCGCCGGGGCGGGGGCCGCGTCCAGCACCTGCACCTGCCAGCCGCGGCGCGCCAGGCTGGCAGCGCTGGCGGCGCCGGCCATGCCGCCACCGATGACAATGCACCGCCCGGGCGCCACAGGCACATCGGGCACGGCCGTGCCACGGGCGGTGCGCGGCTCCCAGCGGGGGGCGTATACGGCGTGGAGGTTGTCGCGCTTCGGGGGTATGCCGGGCACGCGCTGCACCTCGAAGCCGCACTGGGCCAGCGTGTCGCGCACCGCACGGGCAATGGTCCAGGTGGCCAGCCGTGTGCCGCGCCGGCAGCAGCGGGCCACCGCTTTCAGGGTGTGTTCGTCCCAGATGTCGGGGTTGCGCTGGGGGCTGAAGCCGTCCAGGTACACGGCATCCACCGTGGGCGCCTGCTGGCGCAGCATGGCCTGCGTGTCGCCCACATACAGGGTGAGCAGCACGCGGCCTTCGTCAAACCGCAGCCGGTGTACACCTGGCAACAGGCCCCACCACTGCTGGTGCAGCGCGTGCGCCAGATCTGCCAGGTGCGGATGCGCGGCATGGGCGCGGCGCAGGTCGTCGGCGCTCACGGGCCATGCTTCGGTGGACACGAAGTGCAGCAGACCGCAGCGCTGGGGGTCGGCCCGCCAGGCGGCCCAGGTGATGAGGAAGTTCAGGCCAAAGCCAAATCCGGTTTCCAGAATGCGCCACTGCCGCTGACCCGCCCACGCCCCGGGCAGGCCGCAGCCCTGCAAGAACACGCCGCTGGCCTGCTCCAGGCCACCGTTTTCGCTGTGGTAACGGTCGCCGAAACGCGGGCTGTAGGGGGTGCCGTCGGGCAGCCAGTCGATGGGCTCAGACATGGTGTGGGGGCTTGAGGGTTGTGGCGCTTGCATTGCCCCTAGGAGCCTGTCGGACTTGGAAATCGTCGGCTGCAAATCGACCGCAGCGTTGCCCCATAGCTCGGCTATGGGGCTGCAAATTCGGCAAAAACTGTCCTCGCTGGGGCCGATTTTCGCTTTCGACGCTCCAAGTCCGACAGGCTCCTAGCCTGCGTCGCTGGCGCGGCCCAGGCCAGGGCCGCCAGGCAAGGGCCGCCCCGCAGCGAGGGCTGCGTCCCCCTGCCCGCAGCGTGCAACGCTGCGAGAGCGGGGGGAAGCGGCGTAGCCGCTCAGGAGGGTGTTCGCTATCTACGCGCTAGGGGGCACGTAACCTGCTGCGGCGTCCGCGCCGCCGCCAAAGAAATGGTTTTGGCGAAACCACTTTTGCAGCGCTGCACTGCGTTACGCGCTGGGCGGTACGTAGCCCGCCGCGGCGTCTGCGCCGCCGCCAAAAAAGTGGTTTTGGCGAAACCATTTCTCACAGCGCGGCACTTCGCTTCGCTCCGTTATGCACTGGGCGGGACGTATCCCGCCGCGGCGTCTGCGCCGCCGCCGAAGAAATGGTTTTCCATCTGCCGTGCAAGGTATTGGCGCGCTCGCGCATCGGCCAGGTTCAGGCGGTTTTCATTGACCAGCATGGTCTGGTGCTTGAGCCAGTCGGCCCAGGCTTCCTTGCTCACGCTTTCCCAGATGCGCTTGCCCAGCTCTCCGGGGTAGGGCGGAAAGTCGAGGCCTTCGGCTTCCTTGTTGAGCTTGATGCATTGAATGGTGCGTGCCATGGTGTTTTCCTTTGCGCGGGGATGGGGAAGCCGAGAAGTGGCGATCCCTCAGATGATTTGGGTATAAAGAACTGAAATCTCAGTAGTTCCAGTTTTGAAGACGGCCTCCCAGAATGCGTTCCATCGGTGATTTGCACCGTTTGCACACCCAATCAGAGGCTTTCATGAACTTTCGCCGCGACTTTATCAAGTTTCCCTTTGCCGCTGCCCTGGCAGGCGCTTTGGCCCTGACGGCGCTGCCGTCGTTTGCGCAGTCTGTGACCCTGCTCAACGTGTCGTACGACCCGACGCGCGAGCTGTATGTGGACTTCAACCAGGCCTTTGCCAGGCACTGGAAGGCCAAGACCGGCCAGGACGTGACCATCAAGCAAAGCCACGGTGGGTCGGGCAAGCAGGCGCGGTCCATCATCGACGGGCTCGAGGCCGATGTGGCCACGCTGGCGCTGGCGGGCGATACCGATGCCCTGCACAAGAACGGTGGCTGGATCCCCAAAGACTGGCAAAAGCGCCTGCCGCACAACAGCTCTCCCTACACCTCCACCATCGTGCTGGTGGTGCGCCAGGGCAACCCCAAGGGCATCAAGGACTGGGATGACCTCGTCAAGCCCGGCATCAGCGTGATCACGCCCAACCCCAAGACATCGGGCGGCGCCCGCTGGAACTACCTGGCAGCCTGGGAATTTGCCAAGCGCAAGTACGGCGGTGATGCGAAGGCCCGCGAATTTGTGGCCAAGCTGTACGGCAACGTGCCCGTGCTGGACACCGGTGCCCGCGGCTCGTCGGTGACGTTTGCGCAGCGCAACCAGGGCGATGTGTTCATCAGCTGGGAGAACGAGGCTTACCTGCTGGAAAAGGAATTCGGCAGCAAGGTGGACGTGGTGTACCCGTCAGTTTCCATCCTGGCCGAGCCTGCGGTGTCGGTGGTGGACAGGAACGTGGACAAGAAGGGCACCCGTGCCGTGGCCGAGGCCTACCTGCAGTACCTCTACACGGAAGAAGGCCAGGACATTGCCGGCAAGCACTTCTACCGGCCGGCCGTGTCTGAAAAGGCCAAGACCAAGTACGCCAAACAGTTCCCCAAGCTCAACCTGTTCACTATCGACGAGGCATTCGGTGACTGGGACAAGGCCGCCCGGGACCACTTTGCGGACAACGCAAGCTTCGACCAGATTTACGCCCGACAGTGAGCCGGGGCACCGGCATCGTGTGCGTCGCAAGATTAGTGAAATATGGCTCAAGCGCTTTATCTACGATGCCTTTAAGCTATTAAAAACGGAGCAATCAGGGGCGCCTGCACGGCGTGGTCTGGATCAGCGCGAGGGCTGACCCGTAAGAAGCCCGCTGATGCGCCCGAAGTACGACGCGTGAGCGTCGCTGTGCGCAGGCCAGTTGGCCGTGAACAGCGATAGCCACCGCGCCTGGTCGTAGTGCACAGGAAGCGCATCCACATGCACCCCTGCAATCTGCGCGCCGTGCGATGCCGCATGGGGCGATGGGCGGGCTGAAACCCGCGTGATGAGGCCCGGCAGCGCTCCCCCTGCGTTGGGCATGCCAGCGGCCCCGTTGTTGATGACCAGTGCACCCTGCGGCATGGGCGCGCGGCGCAACACGGGCTCGCAGGTGTGGGTGGATGCGAACACATCCACCTGCGCGGCGCCAAAGGCCTCTGCCAGCCACTGTGCCTGCGCTGGCTGGCCGATCTGGTCCACGCCAAAGCGCCATCCGGCCAGCGACTCTGCATCGCCGTGCACCACGCCCACGCGGCAGTCGCCGACCTGATATCGGGCAAACATGGGCAGGGCTGCAAGCTGCGATAGCAGATCGGGATGCTGCTGCGCGGTGGCCTTGAGCCGGGCGTGGATGCGGTTGGAGCGCTCCACCACCGCGCCCGACACCTCGGGCGGGTAAGCGCAGCCGCAGCCGGCGTCGTCGCCTTCCACGGGTAGCTCAGCCTCGACATTGCCGGTGATCGCATCGTGGCGCAGCACGCGGGCATTGATCTCGCGGAAGCCGGGGTTGTCCACGTTGAACCAGTTGAAGTCGCCGTTGAAGCACAGGGTGACGGTGCCTGCCTCGCACGCCGCCATCTGTTCGATCACGTCCAGTGCGGCGACGTTGCCGTACAGGCCGCCAATCACATACAGCACGTCGGCGGTGCGTGTGGGCGCGTTCGCGATGGCCTGCGGGCCGTAGCGGTAGCGCAGCGGGCAGGTTCTTCCGGCGACGGCATCGTGCGGTGAGATCATGGTGTTCCTTCGAGGGTGGGTGCGCGCGCCGGCTCGGCAGGCAGCTGCCAGTGCGCGCTGGCTTCATGGTCGACGGGTCTGTACAGGTCGAGCAGCTTGCGGTCGCCTACCTTGTCCACTGGCAGGTCGAACGCCATGCGACCCTGGCGTAGTCCGATCACGCGGCGGGCGAGCAACGGGAGCAGGGCCGGGTTGTGCACCACGGTGATGAGGGTGGCGCCCGCGGCGGAGGCCGCCAGCAGCTGGCATACCTCGGCGGCGGCGGCAGGGTCCAGCGCGGCGGTGGGTTCATCGGCCAAGATGAGGCGCGGGCCCTGCACCAGCATGCGGGCCACGCCGGCCTTTTGCCGTTCACCGCCCGAGAGCTGGTCGGCCCGCGCTTCGGCCCGCGCCAGCATGCCTACCTGCTGCAGTGCTGCCCGGGCCCGTGTCACCTCCACTGCGGGGAAGACCCTCGCCCAGCTGCGCCAGCCCGGCACGCGCGCCAGTGCGCCGATCAGCACGTTGTCGAGCACCGACAGGCGGCCCACCAGGTGCAGCCCCTGCATGACCTGGCCGATCTCCTGGCGCAGCAGGCGCAGCTCCCGCGCCCCCAGCCCGTGGCCCAGGTCCCGGCCCAGCACCTGGGCGGAGCCTTGCGAGGGTGCCATGAACCCGGTCAGCAGCCGGAACAGCGTGGACTTGCCAGCGCCGTTGTGGCCAATGACGGCCACGCGCTCGCCGGGGGCGATGCGCAGCTGCGCGATGTCGAGCACCGTCCGGTGGCCGATGTCGCAGCGCACATTGCGCAGCTCGATGCAGGGCATGTTCATGCCAGCGCCCTCCGTATGCGCCGGCTCATGGCGTCAAACGACGCCACCAGCAGCACCACCACCAGCAGCACCGTGGCCAGCCGGTCCCACTGGAAGAGCGAGGTGGCCTCCGAAATCAGCAGGCCCAGGCCGCCCGCGCCGATGATGCCGAGGATGGTGGAGTCGCGGATATTGAACTCCCAGATGTACAGGTGGGCCGACACGAACTGTGGCAGCACCGTGGGCCACACGGCGTTGAAGAACACCTGCGTGCGGCTGGCGCCGACGCCCTGCACGGCGTGGATGGCCGCCATGTCGAGCGATTCGATGGCCTCGGCAAACAGCTTGCCGTAGGTGCCCATGGAATGCAGGCCGATGGCCAGGATGCCCGCCGTGGGCCCCAGCCCCACGATGCCCACCAGCACGAGGCCAAAGACCAGGGTGTGGATGGAGCGCAGCGTGTCGAGCACCGCCTTGGCGGCGATGGCCAGGGCGCGTGGTGCCGCCAGGTTGCGTGCCGTGAGCACAGCCAGTGGCAACGCCAGCACCGCCCCCAGCAGCGAGCCCAGTGTGGCAATGCGCACGGTGGTCCAGGTCGCACGCGCCAGCCCGGCCAGGTAGTCGGCCTCCACTTGCTGGCGGTTTTCCACGCGCAGCACGGTTCCGTCGTCGCTGGTGTATTCCAGCCTCGGGTTGCCAAACCACACATCGAGAAAGCTGGGGTAGGCAAACTCGCCCAGCGTCTTGGCCAGGTTGGCCAGCGGGGCGCGGCCCATGGACAGGTCGCCCTCGGCCAGCAACGTCCACACGCAGGCCACCACCAGCGCTGCGTACACCAGGCCCAGCGCACCGAAGCCAAGGCGCCCACTGGCCCAAGGGTGCCGCGGCAGGTGGACCATGGTCAGCGCGCCTTCAGGTTGCCAGTGGCCAGGCCTGCATCACGGATGGGCTTGTAGAAGCTGTTGTCGCGCACCACAAAGCCGGTGTAGTGCGCGGGCAGCAGCTGGGGCTGCGACGCCAGTGCGGCGCCCACGCCCGACAAGGCGGCCTGCAGGCGCGTGACAAAGGCCTTGTCTGCAGCCAGTGCCTTGCTGACCGCAAAGGCATCGTTGGGCAGCGGGGCCGACGTCCAGATGATGCGCGACTGCTCGGCCTTGATCAGGCCCTGCTCGATCATGGCGTTGCGGTTGCGGTCGTAGTCGGCGCCTGCGTCCAGTACACCTTGCGTCACCTGCGTTTCAATGGCCTGGTGTCTGGTGTGCAGCACCTTGCCGAAATACGTGTCGGGGTTGATGCCCAGGGTCATGAAGTGGTGGCGGGGGATCAGGTAGCCCGAGGTCGAGCCCTTGTCGCCAAACGCAAACGTGCGGCCCTTGAGGTCGGACAGCGTCTGTATGCCGGACTTCGGGTGCGTGATGATGATGGCGTGGTACTCGGGCTTGCCGTCGTACAGGATGGTCGAGACCACCTGCGCTCCGGCTTCGTGGTTGGCCAGCACATAGCCCCAGGGGCCCATGAGCGCCATGTCGGTCTCACCATTGGCCAGCGACTTCGCAAGGCCTTCCCAGCTGTCCACCGTGCGCAGCTGCACAGGGCGGCCCAGCTGGCTTGCCAGATAGGCGGCCAGGGGGCGGTAGGTGGCGTCGTTCTTTTCCCGGTCGGGCTGGAACATGCCCACGCCCAGCTGCAGCGGGGGGAGGGAGGCTTGCGCCAGCGCGAGGTGAGGCGCAGCGCCGGCAGCGGCAGCGATGAACGCCATGGCGGCAAAGGTACGGCGGTGCAAAGGGGTGTGCATGGGGCTTGTGATCAGGTTTGTGGTGGATCGATGGCGGTTCACGACTTGGTCGCTGCCAGGCAGTCCGTTCTTACAGTGCCCGAGTCTGCTATTTCGAGGCCTTGGCAGAAAAATCGCACGGCTCGTCGGCACCCACGAAGTGCAGGTCGGCAAAACCCGCGCGGGCGGTCTCGCCCGTGTTGTCGGTGTCCGATGCAATCGCCAGCGACGTGGCCTTGGTGGCATCGGCCAGCACGTTCACGCGCTCGGCCACCCACTTGGCGGCTTGCCCGTTGCCCGAGCGCTGCACCACCATGGCCGCGCGGTCGGTGTAGGCGTTGAAGGCGCGGGTACCCACGGGGTGACGGTTGTCCCAGACGTAGTTCACGGCAGCATCCGGCACCAGGTTGCCGAACAGGCTGCGCCCCAGCGACAGCTTCATGCGCAGGCCTACGCTCAGCGACTCGGGTGGCAGGCTGAAGGCCACGTACACGCGCGCGGCGTAGTCATCTCCCGCCTTGCGGGCCAGGTCGGCCTGCTGCAGCACGGCATCGACCCGCCACATCCAGCACAGCACGGGTGTCTTTTGCAGGTCGATCTCCAGCGGCCGCGCCAGCAGGGCCATGCTGGCCGTGGCGCTCGCCTCCACGGCGGGGCGCCCGTCCCATTGCAAGGTGCGGTAGCGGGTGGCGGGCACGCGCTGGTCGATGTGCACCACCTGCCAGTCGGGTGGCAGTGCGCCTGTGTTCGAAAAATCCCCCACGCGCACGGGGGCGGCCAGCGCGGCAGGCGCCGTGGCTTGTAGCAATGCCGCCAATGCAGCAAGAAGCAGGGAGCGGTGGGTCAGGTGCATGAGGGCTCCGAAGGGTAGGGCGCTGGCAGCTCGGCCTGCCAGCGGGCGGGCAGGTGGCGCAGGTCGGCGGGTTCGTCGATGTCGTGCAGCGTCGGCAGGGTGTGCAGGCGCCAGCCCAGTTGCTGCAGGCGCTGCCGCGTGAGGGTGGCCACGGCGTCGGTGCTCCAGGGCATGTCGGCAAACACCAGCGCGTCAAACCGCGCAAGGCCCAGCAGTGCATAGCCGCCGTCGGCGGTGGGCACCATCGTGGCGTCGTGGTCAGAGAGTGCCGCGGCGGCATTACGCAGCACGGCCGCGTCCAGGCCGGGGCAGTCGGTGCCGATCAGCAGCACGGCTTCGCCGGCATCCACCGCGCGCAGCGCTGCGCGGCTCATGCGCGCGCCCAGGTCGTCGTCGCCCTGGTCAGACCAGGCCACCGATGCGGGCAGGTTCAGCGATGGCCAGTCGAACACATCCAGGCCGGGCGTCACGCACAGCTCCACCGGGCCCACGCTGGCACTGCACGCCGCGTCCACGGTATCGCGCAGCATGCGGCCTGCAAGCCGGGCCGCTGCTTCGGTGCCAATGGCAGGGGCCAGCCGTGTCTTGCAAAAGCCCGGGATTGGCGCCTTGGCGATGATGATGATGCGTGTCTGCTTCAACGGTAGGCCTTTGCAATGTCGCTGGCGGGCACGCCGCGCCAGTAGGCCCAGCGCAGCCGCCACATGAGGAAAATGGTGCGCCACACGCCGCGCTGCTCCCAGCGCCGGCCCGAGGTGGTCACGCGCTCTGCCAGGCACACCGGGCGGGCCAGGCCGCGCAGGCGGCTCGTGATCTCGATGTCCTCCATGAGCGGCTGCACCGGAAACCCGCCCACGGCATCGAATGCCTTGCGGGTCATGAAGATCGCCTGGTCGCCCGTGGCGATGCCGGTGATGCGCGAGCGCCAGTTCATCAGGACGGCCACCACCTTGAGCATGGCGGGCCGGCCTTCGATGGTCACGTCAAAGCGGCCCCAGGCCACGGCCTGCGCATCGAGCGCGGTCAGCAATGCAGGCGCGGCGGCAGGCAGGCGGGTGTCCGCATGCAGGAACAGCAGCACATCGCCGCGCGCACGGGCTGCTCCGCCGTTCATCTGCACTGCCCGCCCACGCGCTGATCGCACCACCGCGAAGCCCATGTGCTGCGCCATCTGCTCGGCCCTGTCGGCGCTGCCGTCACTGCTGCCA
>LNEG01000097.1 GCA_001464865.1 Burkholderiales bacterium Ga0074133 | reverse complement strand
TCTAGGCGCGTGACGACGCCAAGGCCGGGGCCTTGGCTAGGAACGCAACAACGAGTGGCGCCGTTTGCATGGCCTTCCCTTCGGGTTGCAACCCAAAAGAGCCATCCGCGTCGTTGCCAAGCCTCGCTGGGGCCGGACCCCAGCTTCGTTTGGCGCCTAGCGCCTGGCTCTTTTGGATTGCAACGCATCTGGCAAAAATAGTGTGAACAGGCCCTAGCAGGCAGGCAAGGCCGTTCCTGCATTGACGGCACGCACCGTGCTCACCAGCGATGTCCAGTAGGTGGGCAGGCTGGCCCAGGGGTTGCCGACGCCGGTCACCGCATTGAAGGGCAGCTGGGTGCTGTAGACGGAACCGGCGTTGTACCGGCCCGATGCCGCAGCCCGTACCATCGCCTGCATTGCCGTGCAGGTGTCCGCGTTGTGCACGAGCGAAGCCTGGCGGGTATTGGCAAGGCTGTAGAGCCACGTGGCATTGGTGCGTGGATCGTAGTTCTGATACTGGGCGGCGGTACCTTCAAAGGTCACCAGCTGATCGGCCACGCTACTGAAAGCTTCTGCCGGGATCATGCCCGGATTGCCCAGCACTCGCAGCGATGCATCCTTGCCCTTGATGTAGTTGTAGATCTCCCGGTAGAACTCGAGCTGGCGCGTATCCGAGGCCATCTCGTCCAGGAAGATGCCACTGATCACACCGCGCCCGTACAGGTCGAGGTAGCGGTCAATGTTGGTCTTGATCTCGCTCATTGGCCGCGCGCCGGTGCCGTAGCGTGTGTAGACGTATCCCACCACCGACCCGCCGGCATTGACCAGTTCGCGGGTGGCCTGTACCAGCGAGGCATTGGCTGTGGTGAAAACGCCATTGGAAGGGTTCAGGATGGCGGTGATGCGGACCGCGGGCGTGCTGGCAGCCGCTGCAGCCATCTGGCTCCAACCGTCGTTGGTGACCGGAAGGAAATACGCGGGGACCAGAATCTCCAGGGCCGCGGGCGCAGGCCGCAGTATCAGCGTCTGGCTGCTGCTGGCCGTGACGCCATTGACGGTTGCGCTGGCCTGTAGCGTCTGCACGCCAGGACTGGTTCCTGTCAGCGTGCTGGTGGCGGCACCCGTGCGCGTGGCAGGCGCCGCGGGTGTGAAACTGCCGCCCTGCATGGCGAAGCTGACCACGGTCCCGTCAGGCGCTGCGCTGCCGTTGACCTGGACCTGGGCCTGCACGGAAATGGGTGAACGCGTGTCATACACGCCGCTGCTGCTGGGCAGTGCGCTCACTGCGAGCTGAACCGACGCTGCCGGGGCATCCGCACCGCCGCCGCCTCCGCAGGCTGCCAGCGCAGCGGCTGCGCTCAGGGTGGCCAGAAGGCGCAGGGGGTTCGGGTGAAGTCTATGCATGGTCTTTGGGCCGGGGCGGCGGATGGGAATGGCTTGGCGAGTTTGCCAGAATACACCGCCTGTTACAGGCAGCGAGGCCAGCTCAAAGCGGCTTGTGCGCAGCCGCAGCCCATGGCCCACAGGGTGCGCGCCTCGTCGACTCACTGCAGCATGAAGGTCTCGTACTCCAGCCGGTTGAGCTGGCGGGTGAGCAGCACCAGGCCGGTAGCCAGTGTGATGAGCATCGACACAGCGAAGCCGTAGCCATAGAACGCAGCACCAAGGTACTGGGTGAGTGCCGTCAGCGCGATGTTGAGCAAAACCATCTCTGCGCACAGCATCAGCACGATGCGCCGGTGGTCGAGGTAGAAGAACACGTTCAGGATCGCCATCAATCCCACCTGAAGGCCTGCCCCGATCACCTGGACATGCAGCAGCGGCAGGTACAGATGGGAGATCCCGAGCGCATCGAGAATGGTGGGCCCAGCCACGAACGTCACGAGCACTGCCAGTGTCTGTATCTTCGCGATCTCGCCCAGGCCCTGCTGTATCGAATAGACCATTTCATCGCGCATCGCCTCGATGTACTCGAGTGACCCTCCACTGCGTACAGCGTCATAGAACTTGTCGTAATACTCGACGAAGTCGGTTTCGATGCGGACCAGGAAGACCGCCATCCCCGGAATGATGGACAGGTACGAAAGGAACACCGGCAGGTCATAGATCAGCGACGCGCGCAGCCCGCCGATGATGGCGTCGGACGTGGGCGGGAAGTACCAGAACATGAACTTGTCGGCCCAGATGCCCAGGTTGTACAAAAAGCCGATGAGCATCAGCGACGGGTACAGCCAGTCATGGCGCGCAAAGTCGAAAGCGATGAGTGGTCCCTGCGGGCTGAACTCCCGCACCACCAGGACCCACATGCCGGTCATCAGCACGAAGTTGCCCAGCACGAAGCCGCCCAGCAGACCCTCCAGCCCCCACGGTCGCATCAGCAGTGCCGCCACAACGATCAGCGCATAGGCGCCACCAAACAGGATGGTGATGGCGCGGTAGCGCTTCATGCCTGACAGCAATATCGCCAGGATCCACACCGCGCACATGATGCCGAACCCGGCCAGCATGAGCATCCGGTACAGCAGCCGCTCGCCCGGAAACACCACGAAAAGCGCCACGGTCCCCAGCACCGCAGAGCACAGCATCACGATCAGCAACAGCCCGTGCAGGTTGGGCAGGATCAGCTGCCGCTGCTTTTCAAACAGGCGATCGGACACGAACCGCGTGAAGGCCAGTTGCACCAGCCCGGTCAGTATCAGGCTGCTGGCGACCAGGTAGGTGACCGAGGTCTGGAACTGCGTGACCAGGAAGTTGGGCACCACCACGCTGGCGCTGAAGATACCGACCAGCAGAATGCCGATGATGGAGAACACCCATGGGCCGGAGCCAATCACGCCCGCGTACGCATAGGCTTGCAGCAAGCCTGACAGCGTGTTTTTGCGCAACATGCGCCGCAACTCGAAGCCGATGCCTGCCATGTCAGAGGGTCTCCGTGTCCGTCGTGCTCGCGCTGCCCTGCATGGCCTTGCGATACACCTGTCGGTAGCTGTCAAACATCATGGCGTCGGTGTAGTAGCGCTCGACCCGTGCGATGGCGGCGGTGCTGGCGCGCTGCCATGCCTCGGGATCAGCCAGCAGCGCAATGGCGGCGTCCGCGAGGGCCTGAGGGTCGGCAATGCCGACCACGCTGCCGCTGGGCCCGAGGGCTCGGTCTTCTTCGCTGAGCCCCTCGATGAGCTGCCGGCATGAGCCCACATCCGTTGAAATGGTGGGCACACCGGCCGCATAGCCCTCCAGGATCACCAGAGGCAACGCCTCGCTGATGGAGGAGAGCACCACCAGGCCGATGCGTGGCATCAGGTCTTCCACCTTCTGGAATCCCAGGAATTTCACGTGGTCTTCCAGGCCCAGGCTGCGCACCAGGTTCTGGCATTCCTGGGCATAGGCAGCGTCTTCATCGGTGGGGCCGGCAATCCAGCCTTCCGCATCAGGCACCTGGTTGACCACGCGCCGCATCGCCCGGATAAAGGTCTTGACGTCCTTGATGGGCACCACGCGGCCGATCAGGCAAAGCACCGGCGGCACCTGCGCGGGCCGCTTGGCACGCATGGGCGAAAAGCGCGAAAGCTGGATGCCGTTGGGAATGTTGAATGTGCGCGCCGGGTCGGCACCATCGTGCACCTGGCGCAGGCGGTTGGTTTCGTACAGGGCAATGATGGGATCGGCCGCGGCGTAGCAATATCGGCCCAGCCACTCAAAGAGACGTATCCACATCTGGCGGAAGTACGACAGCTCGGTGGGGTCCCGCTGGAAGATGTTGCGGTTGTCGCGTATCCATTCACTCTTGAGCAGGTCGATCTGCCGTTCCTTGGTGTAGATGCCGTGCTCCGACAGCACCAGCGGCACACCGCGTGCGTCATGCAGCAGCGCCCCCAGATAGCCTGCGTAGCCAGTGGAGGCGCTGTGCAGCACGCGAACGGCCGGCATGTTGTGCGCCACCCGGGCCAGCGTCCACAGGGGCTGGAACATGATGCGCACCGTCCAGAAATAGTCCACGAAGGAGGGGTCGGTGCAGTAGCTGCGATAGGTGTCGCAGATGAGTTCCCACGACTGCTCGCTGTAGAGGAAATCATCGAGCGGGAACTTGCCGCCCGGCCGCATTTCGTGGGTCACTGCGCGCAGCATCTGCAATGCTGCAGCCGTATCTGTACTGCCCTGGCGCATCGTGTCGATGATGTCGCGCAGGATGCCGAACGTGGCCGGGTCGCCCTCGCGCGCGCGCGGCAGGTCGGTGGCCGACAGGTGGTCGTACAGAAAGTGCTGCTCGAAATGGACGACGTTGGCAGGCAGCTCGTACTTGAACTTGGGGTAGTCGCGGCTCTGGCTGCCGAGGAAGATGATGGCGTACTTGTATTCGGGAAACGCCCGGATGATCTGGTTGATCCAGCTGGAGACACCGCCGCTGACATACGGAAAAGTGCCCTCCAGTAACAGCGCAATGTCAGCTTGCTCGGATTTGGGATGCTGGCTCATCGCACGCTCCAGTAGTCGATGACCGGACGCAGTTTCGGAAGTGAGCTCCACCCGTCGAGCTGTTGCATCAGTTGTCGTGTCTTGTCGAAGTCGCGCTGCTCGAAGCTCAGCTCGGCCAGGTAAGGCAGCACCCTGCTGGCTGGTAGCCCTTGCTGCTGGGCCAGCGCGTAGGCATCCGCAGCCTCGCGGAGGCGGCCACAGGCATGCAGCAGCACGCCCCGGCGCATCGTATGCTGGGCGAGGTTGGGGTGCTGTGCCAGCACCATTTCGCAGTAGCGCAGCGATTCGCGGATGGCGTGGTCGCGCATGTCCCCCTGGGCAAGGTTCTGGTAGACGAGCTCCCAGTAAAGGGCCGACAGCTTTTCAGCCGCCTGTATTCCCACGGGTCCCAGCGTGTCCTGCCCCTCGATCTCCCGCGCTTTTTGCAGGGTGTCGAGTTCCTTGTCGATGGCACGGCTGATGTTGCGCTCCAGGCTGTCGAGCATGCCGTAGGCCAGCAGTCGCAAATCCTCGCTGGCATCGTTGAGCACGTTGCGCAGCAGGGGCGACGAGATGCGTCCCGAGATGTGCTGCAAGGCCACCATGGCCCGCATGCGCGAGCGTGTGGGCACTTCGCTGTTGCTCAGCACGGCGCGCAGCCCGGTTTGCCTGAATCCACTCTGCATCCGCTGGTGGAGGTCGAACTCCGGCAACTGCAGCGACCCGAATTCGTCTTCATGGTGAGAGGCGCGATAAAAGCGCAGGACCAGTGTTCCGATCAGGACGCCAAGGAAGCCGACCACGGGCACGACATAGCTGCACACCGCCATCAGGCCAATCATCGGCAGGCGGGGCCGCGTCTGCTGGGCTGCCAGTACGGGCAGCGTGAACAGTGCGAGCAACACGCTGGCCACGGCGTGGGTCACGAGGTAGCTCGCCAGCGCAGTTTCCGAGCTACCATCAAGCAGCGCGGGTCCTGCCCAGGCACCCAGCTCCACAAAGATGGCCCACAGGCCCAGTTTGGAGTTAAGCATGGGCCAACTGGTGCAGCCTGCTCAACAGCACGCGGGGCTCGTCGAACTGGGCCAGCGGAAACTGGTACGGGTAGACACCCGCCTGGGCCAGCGACATCCCCTCCTTGGCGCTCATCCAGCCTTCAAGGCGTGCAATGAACCCTTCGGCCGTCGATGCGTCGCCCAGTGGCATGAGCACCGCCAGCACGCTTCGTTGGGTACCGTCGATCAGCCAGATCTCATCCATGAGCCGTTTGAGGCGCTGCATCTGTTGCGGCAGGTCGCGGTCTATCGCAGCCTGGTTGAATTCCAGCGCAACGACGATGCTTGGCACGCCGGTGGACTTCTCCATGCGGGTCAGCCGCTCCAGTTCAAACGCAAATTCGGGTGGGCATTGTGCGAAGTCCGTCACCAGGGGGGCAGCCAGCGCGTGGGTGGAAAGCCCGTCGGTGTAGTAGCCCAGCAGCAGGTTCATCGTCTGCAGGCCTTCTTCCTGCAGCGAGAAGAAGGGCATGTCTTCCACCAGCAAAACCGCGTAGGTCTCACCGCCAATGTCCAGCAGCGGCGCCGCCACCAGATACTGGCTTCTCTCCTGGCGCACCGTGGCCTGCACCACATGGCAGAGCGTGCGTGTTTCAAGGGCCTGTACAGCGAGCGGATCGGCGCGCTGGAAACCGGCAGGGGCGCCCAGCGTGGCCATGGGCTGCGGGTCCACTTCGTCATCGCGCACCGGGTGCAGCGCTGCGCAGCTGATCTGGCAGTACTGTGCCAGCAGACGCAGCAGCACCTGCGCGTCTTGGGGGCCGGCGCCCAGGCCGTGCAGGGTCTTGAGTGCGTCGCGCATCGACATAGGCCTGCCGATGAGCTCCTGTTCGAGCCGGTCGTGCGAAAGCCGCAACAGGTAGTACTGGCGTATCAGGTGCTCCAGCCTCTGGTCCAGGTAGTGCTGTACGACTTCGGCGCGCCGCGTGCGGGCGCGCCAGAGGCTGGAAAACTCGCCCACCAGCATTACCGTGATGAGTCCCCCCAGAAAGAAGACCTGTGGAAACTGGTCGAGGTGACCCAGGTTGAGCGCAAACCACGCGGCCAGCAAAACCCCCGCGGCTCCCAGGCCCGCCAGGGGACCGTAACGCAGCGCCACGATGATGGGCGCAAGCCATGACCAGTGGTAGTCGGCCCCCACGCCCAGGGGGTCCTGCGGGCTCAAGAGATACCCGAGCCCAACCGTGACCACAGGCACCAGCGTCGTCTCCAGCAGTACGGTCACAGGGCGGTCGCCCACCGCCGTGAGCTTGCCAAGCGGCGAGCCGGTAAACCCGTTCGCGCCTGGTTCTTCGGCCGTGCCGGGATAAGCGGGCCGTGTTGCGGAAGATTCTGAAGGTGTGCGGGCCATGTCGGGCAGGAGGTGCTTCAGCGTGCGCCGGAAAGGCCGGTATTGAGCAGCTCGCGAATGAGCTTCTGTGCCACTGCAGACAGTGCTTCACGACTCCAGCCGCTCTTGCCGCCCACGCCGCTCCACACCACGTCGCCCGAGGCGACATCAATGATGCGCAGGGTGACGCCCGCGGCGGGCTCTCCGTCCACCCCGACCTTGTAGCGCCACTCGTCCACCGATCCCGCCAGGGCATAGCGGATGCCCTGCTCGCGCGCCCATGCCAGCGCGTCATCCTGGCGCTTGGTGTCGCCTGCATCGAACAATGCCTCCTGTTGTGCGGTAGCGGTGTAGCGTCGGACTTTGCCGATGCCGCGGGCCGTCAGCAGCGCCTCGGCAATGCTTTCGGCCCGGTTCCCCGCCATCGGTGTTTCGGTGTGGTTGGCGAACGGCAGTACCGTCCAGGTGGCGTCGGTGCTCAGCGCAGGCGCCTTGCCGCGGTCCACGGTCGAGCAGGCAGCCACGGCTGCCAGCAGCAGGGCGAGCGCAGAGGCCTTGAGCAGTCGCGAGATTGGATACATGGTGTTCATCAGGCGGTCTTTCATGCAGGTCATCAATAGTGCTTCCGGTAGTTCAGCTGAAGGGTGCGATTGAGCCCCGGGCTCTGGGTGCCGCCTCGCGTGAGGCTCCAGTTCAGGTTGAGGTGGTCGGCACCCCAGACGCTGCCAGCCAATCCGAATTTCAGGCTGTAGCCGGCACCCAGGCGGCTGTGCCAGGTGCGTGCCACGCTGGCATAGGGTTGCCACGCCCGGGTGTAGTCGCGTTCAAACCGCATGTTGGTGGACACCTGAAGCCCGTAGAAGCTGAAATTCTCGGGCAGGAAATAGGATTCGCCGACTTCCGTGACCCCCGGTGGCAAGTACCGCCTGAAAGCCAGGTCGTCCCCCGAAAGGAGCGATGGGTCACGCCGGTCGTACGAGTGGTTGGACCAGAAGACCCCGAAGTCCAGCGTGGGTACCTCAATGCGGTAAGTGTGCGTGTAGGCAACGGCGTAGTGGCGCCCCCGTCCCACCTCGGCTCCTGTCTGCAGCCGGTAACGCTCCTGCCAGTGCTCGGCGGTGAACTGGTCCAGCCGAGAAGCCTGGTAGCGCACGCTGGCGCCCACGCGCTCTTTCATCCCGCCCATCCGCAGGGCTGCGCTCTCCTGCGTCGGCAGCTGCAGTCCGGCGTCCATGCGCAGGCTCAGACGGCTGTCGATGCGCCACTCCTGCTCCAGGTGCACGGGGGTGTAGGCGGCCAGGCTTTCGCGGCGGCCCAACTGCAGGGAGGTGGTGCTGTCGTTGTCCTGCCAGCGCAGTTCCATGCGCACGCCCCTCTCCTGGGAGGGGTTGCTCAGCTGTTGTGTCAGCCCGGTGGTGCGCTCGATCCGCTCGGCAGACAGCTGCAGCGAAAGGCGGGGGGAGATCGCCAGGCGCAGGGTGGCGGAAGTCTCGGTTTCCTGGAGGTCCCGCAGGTCGCGCGTCTCGATCTTGGCGCCCGCATGGTCGCTGAAGGCAAGGAGATTTTCGGTCAGCTGAAGGTGCAAGGGGGCATCGTCGGGCTGGTCCTGCTGCGTCTCGAACGCCGCTGTCTGCGCCATGCGAACGTCCTGCACTGCCGCTGCCGCGTTGACGCGGTCATAGCGGGGCAGTCGTTCACCAAACGTCTCCAGCAGCTGGCCCGTGGCCGCGAGGTCTTTTTCTGCCAGCGCCACGGTGATGTCGGCCCACAGCGGCCGGTTGGCCCGCAGGCTCTGGCTTCGCGCGTACTGGTGCCACAGGAAGGCTCGTTCGGCCGAATACTCGCCCGCATCCTGGAACCAGCCGATGGCTGTCTCGGCTGCCGCGTTCGAATAGTTGCCTTTCGCATCCCGATCCAGCCGAAGCAGCTCGCGCAACGCGTCCAGTGCCTGATCGCCCGGCTTTTGTTGCAGCAATAGCCGGGCTCGGGCATTGCGCCGTGTCTCTTCCAGACCGCTGTCCGACAGCCACCGCTGGCGTGCTTCCGTGCGGGTCATGGCCTGGCCGCCCTGGGCCTTGGCCCACTCCTGGGACAGGATGTGCCTGCGCAGGCGCCAGGATTTGTCGGTCTCCTGGTTCTGGTCCAGCGCGTCGGCGTAGTTCATCAGCCACAGAAAATCCGCTTGATGGGCTGCAATGCGGGGGCGAAAGTAACGCTCCAGCGCCACTGCTGGCAGCGAAAGCGCCTGGTAGGCCGAACCGAGTGCGTCATGGACCTCGGTGTTCTGGCTCCACTGGGCTTCGCGCATGGACAGCAGCTTGCGCAGCGACACGTTGTCGTTGGCATCGATGAAAAGCCAGATCAACGCCTGCTGGGTGGCAGCATCCTCGGGCTCCAGCTGCAGCGCGGTTTCGAACATCTCTACTGCTTTGGGCAGGTTGCCGGTGTTCTGGTGGTACAGCCCTGCCAGCCGCAGAAACTCCGGGGCCCGCAGCAATGGCTGCAAGGCGTGGCGGCTTGCCTTGGGCGCCGGGTCGATGCGCTGCAGCAGTTTGCCCACGGCGGGCCACTGGCTGCGGCTCACCAGATACGTGAGTACAGCGACCAGATGACGTGACTGATCGAACCGGTCCCAGGCCAGCAGGCTGACGTCGGCGGCTTCGGCCGGATGCGTGTTCTGCAGCAGGCGGATCAGGGTGTCGTAGTCTGCAAGGTCCGCGTCATTCGTGGCCAGCAGTGCCCGGTATGCATCCAGGGCCGTGGCAGCGCGCTGCTGTTTTTCGGCCAGCTGCCCGGTCATGCGCCAGAAGTCGGCTGCATCGGGCGTGGCCTGCGTGACCCGTTCGCGCGCGGCTTCCAGCCATGCCATGCCCAGCTCTCCGCGACCGCGCAGCAGTGCCAGCAAGCTGGCGCGCATGGCCCGCTCCGGCGTGATCCAGGCGGCGTTGGCAAAAATCTGCTCCCAGCTTTTCAGTGCCAGGTCCGTGTTGCCCGTCCGGGTGGCGAGCTCAGCCTGCATCTCCAGGTTGGCTTCGGTCGCGGGCTGGCGTGCCAGGAAATCCATCGCAGGCTGCGGCGTGCCGATGCGCTCGTACGCCTCGACGAGTTCGCGCACCAGCTTGGCGTCGCCTGGCTGCCGGCGCAGTTCGTACAACAGGCCCTCCACCAGGGCCTCGTCATGAAACAGCCCGGGAGCGAGCCTCAATACCGCCTGCCAGGCCTCATCTTTCTGGGTGCGCCGCGCGATCACCAGCCAGTTGTCGAGCGCTACGGAGCTTCGTTGCGTCCATTCCGATACCCTCGCGAGGCGATCCCGCCAGGCGAGGTCCCCGGGGGATTGCTGCACGGCAGATCGGGCTACCAGCCAGGCGTCCTCGAGATTGCTGTTCTCTAGGAACACTTGGTACCCGAGGCTGTATATCTTGTCGTCGAAAGGGATGCCGGGCCCCTTTTTGGCGCTGTCGGCCTCGCCCAGCGCCGTGCGAACGCTGCGGTGGCCCGAGCTGTCAGGATGATGGAGCATGGCCGGGTCGAGCAGATACGCGCGGTCTTCGTAGCGCGGCGCATGCTGCTGCTGCTGCGAGGGTGTACTGCCCGACATTTGCGCCCGACTCCAGCCGGATGGCTCGTCCGCCCGGGACGCTTCCTGCGCCTGGGCCAGTGCGAATTGCTGCCATTGCTCCAGTAGGGCCAGCCGTAAGAGGCGCTTCATGTACTGCTCGGCAACGGCGGGCTTCCCGGCAGCCCGCGCCAGGTCGACGAGCGCGCGCAGAACTTGCTGGTCGTTCTCAAGGCCTTGTACTTCCCTCTGCGCCAGGGCCAGCGCCGCAGCGGGCTTGCCCGATGCCTGCATGACTGCAATGGCATCCAGAAACAGCGCCTTGGCCTCGGCGGGGTCGGTGGTGGTGCGGCGGGCAGCGAGGAACAGGTCCGCTGCCTCGGCGTGGGCTGACATGGCCAGCGCCTCGCGTGCCGCACGGCGGTACAGGGCGGATGCCTCGGCGGACGAGGTGGAGCTGCGGGCCATCTGCCGGTACAGCCGGATCCCGAGCGCCCTTTCCTCCAGCTGGAATGCTTGCGCGGCCAGCCGTGGCAGGGAGCCCGGCGGCAGGTCTTCCTTCAGCAATGACTGCAGCTGTTCCACCAGTGCTGTGCGAGCTGCAGCGCGCCGGCCGGTATCGGCGGGGTCGATGCCATGGTATTCATCCATGGCCGCATTCCACACCGTCAGCGGAGTGTTGCTCTGCAGCTCTGCGGTCCGTGCTTCGAGGGCCTCGCGCGCCAGGCGTGCGGCCTCTTCCTTGGCTTCGTGCTGGGCCATCAGCGCGCGCAGTCGCGGGTTGTCCGGGTCGCTGCGCAGAAGGTTGCTGATGTACACGTACGACAGGCCAGAATCGCTGGTCGAAGACGTCAGTCGCCGTTCCAGATCCAGCTTGGGGAACATCAGCCACAGGGCTCCCGCCACCATGACGGCGAGCATGGCCGTCAGCCAGTGGCTGGCCAGGACCGGGCGTTCAGCGGGCTGCGCAGGTAACCTGGATGAGCGCGGAAGCATCGTTCAATCGGTAGTTGCGAACGTCCGCGCGTGCGGGCGCAGCGGATTTCTGGGGCGGGACCACGCGGTTGCTGGCCCGCACCTGGCAGGTGTCATCCATACCGGCCAGGCTCCACTGCAGCGGCACATGGCCCTGCAATTCGAACTCGACGCTCCGGTCGCTGCGACCTGCGGTCCAGCGGGCAATGCGGGCGTTGGCATCGTGCAGAAGCACTGGCTGCCTTGCGCCAGCTGCAGGGCCTGCGGCCTGTACGCCGAACACGGCCCGGCTTCCGGTGAGGTGCAGGTAGCTCCCTTCGATGCCCTCTTTGCTTCCGGCCAGACCCTGGCTGCCTTCAAAGACGGGCTTCCCGAGCGTGGGCGGGATCCGCAGCGTGCGCAGCTGTCCGTGGCTGCGCACGTGCCAGGCCGCGCCGTCGCGCCCCAGGGCGAGCGTGTGAAAGTCCTGCACCTTGCGGATGTATTCCGATGTGAACACCGGGTGCAGCGGTTGGGCCAGAGCCCAGTCGTAAACCTTGCGCAGCGCCCGCAGGCTCGCCTGCTTGCTCGCCGAGTAGGTGTGGTAGTAGATGCCGACGGGCTTGATGCGCCGGGGCTTGTCCGTCATCTCGAAGGTTTCCAGGACCCGCTCGAAGCCGTAGAACGGGCCGCGCCACAGGTTGGTGTAGATGTTTTCGTTCGTGATGGGTGCGTAGACCTGCAGGTAACCGTCCTTGTGGATCCCATGCGCGCCGATGGCGGTGATGGACGGATTGAGTCTGGAGATGGATGTATCGCCGCCGTTGATGTTCAGCAGGCCTGCCGCGTAGGCAATGCGCAGGGCCTCCGCGCTGGGCGCAGTGTCGCCAGTCCACTGGAACACCTGGATCGGTTTGCCCGGCGGTGCCAGGCGCTTGCGGATGTAGTCGATGGAGCCAACGATTTCACGGGTGAGATCCATCGTATAGCCGGGGATGTTCATGTGGTACTCGGCCTCGGGGTTCTCGACAAACCGCCCGTGCTTCACGCTCGTGTTCCACAGGTAAGGGTGCGAGAAGCTGTGGCTTGCCACCTCCACATGGGGCAGCTTGTACATGCGCCGGGCAATGTCTTCCAGCTTTGCGCTCAGTTGTGGATACAGGCCATAGGGCGCTGTCTCACCTTCGATCATGGCCACTGTCTGCGGGATGGTGTATTTCTCGAGCACCTCCTTGAGCATCACCTCGGCAGCGGTCGGACTGCCCGGAAACTCGGCACCGGAGGGGAAGCCATCGCCGTCCACATGGGCCAGCAGGAGGCGGCGACCGTTTTCGGTGGTGATGTCTGGAACTGGCAGGGGCTGCAGTTGAAGCGCTCGGGTAAAAAAGGCGAAAGGGTCCACGACCCACCGGGTCTGGTCGCTTCCAGGAATGTCCGTCATCACGAACGGATCATTGAGGAAGCCACCCCATGGCATCAGCGCGCCGCCCACGAACGTCTGGTTCTTCTGGTCCCTGAATTCGACCAGCGTTGTCGCCTGGGCGGCCAGCTTGCCTGTGATCTGCACAGGCACAAAGTCCTTGTCGACTGCAGGCAGGGGTGTCTCGAACCCGAGCATGGGGTCGGTGCGGGTCAGGCGAAGGTTGCCCTTTGTCTCCACACCCTGCGCCCGTATGCCCGCGTTCTCCACCCATGACCGGTCAGGAAACAGGCCGAAATCGCCCAGAATCGCCACGGGCATGCCCACCGCCATCTGGCGGTGCAGCCAGCGGCTCAGGTCCCGCTGTTGCAGGCTCGGGACAAAGCCCGGAAACGACGTCACGACCCCGGCGTAACGGTCGCGATAAATGCCCTGTGGCAGGGGCTGCTGGATGTCAGCGTAGTCCACCACATAGCCCATGTGGTTCAGCGGCATCTGGAAAAACCGGTGGGCTTCGCTGTAGTTCAAGCCCGGTGAATCCGCACTGTTGTAGATCATGAGCACCCGGCGCGGAACCAGTTCCAGGTTGCCGATGCCCACAGTGGACAGATCGCTGTCGGTGACCCATGCGGCGAAACCATGACTGCGGATGCGCTGCGCTGTCTCACGGGACAGGGCACGGTCGTGTGGTGCCACATAGTCAATGACCAGAACCGGAATGCCATCGCGTTCCCGGATGGTGCTCAGTTGCGCCAGCAGCCAGGTACGGCTGGCTTGCGCAACGGGTTCGTAGCGCCGCGTGGATGCATCCCAGCCCTGGTAGAGCGATTCCGCGGCTACCATTTCTACCTGACCCTTCAGGCGTGGGATCACCTCGAAACCCCGGTTCAGGATGAGCTTGATGCCGGGGTAGCGCTGGTGCAGCGTCTGCACGACCCGCACGAGACCATCTTGCTGCGCAGCCTCGTCGAACTTGCTGGCCAGCCGGTACGAATCCAGGGTGTCCAGGAAGAAACCGCGATAACCCTGTTTCCAGAGCGGGCCGATCACGCTTTCTGCAAAGAAAGCTGGCCATTCGGCAGGCGTCTGGTCGATCACGATGGAGTTCCACTGGCCATTGCGCGCCAGTTGCCAGGCCGCCGGCACATCCTTGAAATAGGGGCGTGAGGGTTGCACTTCGGCGACGGATGCGTAGGCATACAGATCGCCCCCGTGCATGCGGAAGGCAGCCGGGTCGTAGCCGTGATCGGGCTCGACGACCACCACATCGAACAGCTTGAGATCCTCCAGCGGCGCCTTGTTGCTGTAGTGCAGCGCCACTGACGGCGCAGCCATGCCCGCCGCAGCCGCAGCGACCGAGGTCAGCAGGCAGAGCACGATGGCGCTCAGTGATCGGCAGAGTGAAAACAACATGGAAACGCGGGCAGGGATGCGAACAAGGGGCTCCTGACTGGCCTGGCAGTTCCGCCGTGGCCCTTTGTACAGGTCAGTCCGGGGTACTGTGTCATCCTATCGGGAGAACAAAAATAGGGGTTTGCAGGCTGTTTCCACGGTCAGTGCGTGGGCGGTATTTCGTATCCATGGGGCCCTATACCTTCGCCCGAAGGCCTCCAGGGTGCATGAAAAAGCACAGGATGACTGCCGTGCAACCGGGCGCTGACAGGCTCGCCAGGGCGGAGTCAGGCCGCATTGTAGCAATTGGATACGTCTATCGGTTGCAAGGTTTTGGTGCATTTTCCCTTTTTGGCCCTGAGCGTTGCCGATGCCCCGGAGGCCATGGACTGCGGGCGCTTGGGCGCTTGGGCCCTGGGCGCGTGTGCCATGTCTCCTGTAACGAGCAGCGCCACCACGGGCAGCGAAGACAGCTCACCGGAAGCGGCGATACTTCGCCCGGCAGGAGCCAGCCGCGGAGTATCTGCGCTTTGGTTCCCGGCGGGTTACCCGCTGACATTCGTTTGCACTGTTGCGCGCGCTGCCAATGGCGGCGGTCCCATACTTGACATGGGTGTTGGTGGTGACTTTGCATGTCCGGGCAGTCGCTGACGTGCGTCTCCGGCAGGTTGTGGTGTTTTGTAGAGGGGGTTGAATGTGATTTTGGTAACAGGAGGCGCTGGCTTCATCGGTTCGCACACCTGCGTGGCCCTTGCTGCGGCGCAGATGCCGTTCGTGGTTCTCGACAGTTTTTGCAACAGCAGGCGGTCGGTGCTCGACAGGGTGGCGCAGCTCACGGGTTTCACGGTCCCGTTCGTCGAAGGCGATGTGCGCGATGCCGGTCTGGTGTCCAGGGTGCTGGAGGAGCATTCCGTCGATGCCGTGATTCACTTCGCGGCGCTCAAGTCGGTGGGTGAATCGGTGCGCGACCCCTTGCGCTATTACGACAACAACGTGGCAGGCACCGTCAGCCTTTTGCATGCCATGCAGCGCTCCAATGTGCGCACGGTGGTGTTCTCGTCGTCAGCCACCGTGTATGGCGAGCCGGCGTCGGTTCCGATCCGCGAGGATTTCCCGCTCTCTACCCAGAACCCGTACGGGGCCAGCAAGCTGATGATGGAGCAGGTACTGGCCGACATCGACGCTGCTGAGCCCGGCGCCTGGCGCATTGCCCGCTTGCGTTATTTCAACCCTGTCGGGGCGCACGAAAGCGGGCTCATCGGCGAAGACCCGCGCGATGTGCCCAACAATCTGCTGCCCTATGTGGCCCAGGTGGCTGCAGGCCTGCGCGAACGGCTGAGCGTGTTCGGCGGCGACTACCCCACCCCGGACGGCACAGGTGTGCGCGACTACATCCATGTGTGCGACCTCGCAGACGGGCATGTGGCAGCCCTGCGGTACCTGCGCCACCACCCGGGTCTGCTGACCGTGAACCTGGGGACCGGCAAACCAGCGTCGGTGCTGGAGATGGTGCGCGCATTCGAGCGCGCCAGCGGGCGCCCGGTGCCCTACGACATCGTGCCGCGCCGCCCTGGCGACGTGGCCCAGTGCTGGGCCGACCCGGCACTGGCCGAAAAGCTGCTGGGCTGGCGGGCCCGCCACGGCATCGACCGCATGTGCGACGATGCCTGGCGCTGGCAGAGCGGAACCGCCGCGGCGCTGCAGGACTGACTGGCGGGCACGCCCTGCCGGCGGTGGGACAATCGGGGCTTGCGCGGCTTTGCGGCCGGCCCCGAATGCTTGCGTGCCGCCTGCGTGGCCCAGGCAATTTCCGTCAGCACCTTCATTGATACCTTCACGTCCATGCTTGCCAAACGCATCATCCCCTGCCTTGACGTCACCGGAGGCCGCGTGGTCAAGGGCGTCAATTTCGTCGAGTTGCGCGATGCCGGCGATCCCGTGGAGATCGCGGCGCGCTACAACGCACAGGGCGCCGACGAGCTCACGTTCCTCGACATCACCGCCACCAGCGACGGCCGCGATCTGATCCTGCACATCATTGAAGCGGTGGCCAGCCAGGTGTTCATCCCCCTCACGGTGGGCGGCGGTGTGCGCACGGTCGAGGATGTGCGCCGCCTGCTCAACGCCGGTGCCGACAAGACCAGCTTCAACTCGGCGGCCATCGCCAACCCGGAAGTCATCAACGCCGCGTCCGACCGCTATGGTGCCCAGTGCATCGTGGTCGCCATCGACGCCAAGCGCCGCAGTGCGGAGGACGCCCTGCGCCCGGGGCCCGATGGCCAGCCCGTGGGCGAGGGCTGGGATGTGTACAGCCATGGCGGGCGCAAGAACACAGGCCTGGACGCCGTGGCCTGGGCCACTGAAATGGCCCGCCGCGGCGCGGGCGAGATCCTCTTGACCAGCATGGACCGCGACGGCACCAAGTCGGGCTTTGACCTGGCACTGACCCGCGCGGTGACCGACGCCGTGAACGTGCCCGTCATCGCATCGGGCGGCGTGGGCACGCTGGACCACCTGGCCGACGGCATCCAGCTGGGCGGTGCCGACGCGGTGCTGGCGGCCAGCATCTTTCACTATGGCGAGTTCACTGTGGCCCAGACCAAGCAGCACATGGCTGCACGCGGCATTCCGGTGCGGCTCTAGGGGCTTGGGCTGCAGGTGGCCGATTGCTATTAAAGTAATAGCAATACAGGCAATTAAAACAAGGACTACAGGCCGATTTTGCTTGTTTTTTGTGCGCATGGCACCTCCAGGCCCTGCCAGCGCACCCCGCGCCGCGTGTGCGCTGCAGCAAATCACCGACAATGCCGCCCATGAACTGGCTTAACGAAGTGAAATGGGACGCGCAGGGCCTGGTGCCCGTGATTGCGCAGGAGCAGGGCACGGGCGACGTGCTGATGTTTGCCTGGATGAACCGTGAGGCCCTGGAGAAAACGGCCGAGCTGGGCCGGGCGGTCTACTTCAGCCGCTCGCGCAAAAAGCTCTGGTTCAAGGGCGAGGAATCGGGCCATGTGCAGACGGTGCACGAGATCCGCCTCGACTGCGACAACGACGTGGTGCTGCTCAAGGTGACCCAGCTTGGCCACGAGCCGGGCATTGCCTGCCACACGGGGCGCCACAGCTGTTTCTTCAGCGTGCTCAGGGATGGCGCCTGGCACAGCGTCGATCCGGTCTTGAAAGACCCGGAATCGATCTACAAGTAAGGCTGTAGTCAACCCTCGCACGGCCCCGCACACGTTCCCACCGACCCAGGCTTCCCATGAGTTCCAACGATTCCCTCGCCCGCCTCGCTGCCGTCATCGAGAGCCGCAAGCCCGCCAACGGGGGCGATCCGGAGGCGAGCTATGTCTCGCGGTTGCTGCACAAGGGGCCGGATGCCTTCCTCAAGAAGATCGGTGAGGAAGCCACCGAGGTGGTGATGGCTGCCAAGGACGTGGACCATGGGGCCGATGCCTCCAAGCTGGTCTACGAGGTGGCCGACCTGTGGTTCCACTCCATGGTGGCGCTGGCGCATTACGGCCTGTCGCCCGCCGATGTGGTGGCCGAGCTGGAGCGCCGCGAGGGCACCAGCGGCATCGAGGAGAAAGCCCTGCGCAAGGCCGTTGCGCGCGCCGCCAAGGAGGACCAGGCCCCATGAACGACATCATTGACACGGACACCAGCAACCGCAAGGCCGAGGGTCTCAAGACCGTCGGCTGGATCAGCTACCTGCTGCACCTGATCGTGGCGCTGGGCGCTGTCATCCCTGGTGCGCAGCCTGGCGCCGTACTGCTGGTGGTGGCCCTGGTGCTCGACCTGGTCAAGAAAAGCGACGCCGAAGGCACCTGGCAGGCCAACCACTTTTCGTGGCGTATCCGCACCGTGATCTGGGCGGGCGTGCTGTACGTGGTCACTGCGCCACTGTGGCTGCTGTTCTTTGTGCCGGGCTGGATTGCCTGGGGCCTGATCTCGCTGTGGTTCCTGTACCGCATCGTGCGCGGCATGGTCGCCATGAACAGCAACCGGGCCGTGGATGCCTGATGCGCCAGGCCCCGCAACGGGCACCGTACCGCTGCAACGCCTGAACCTTGCGCTGCAGGGCGGTGGCTCTCACGGGGCCCTGACCTGGGGCGTGCTGGACGCCCTGCTGGAAGACGGCAGCTGGCAGTTTGAAGGCGTGAGCGGCACCAGTGCCGGTGCGATGAACGCCGTGGCCCTGGCCCACGGGTTTGCCAAGGCGGCCGAACACTACAGCGACCCGCGCGAAGCGCATGCGGCAGGCTGCGCGCTGGCCCGCGAAACGCTTACGCGCCTGTGGGAAGGCGTGGGCACCCTGGGTAGCCTCATGTGGGGCGCGCCCCTGGCGGCCGCCAACCCCATGCTGGGCATGATGCGCCAGTGGCTGTCTCCCTACCAGACCAATCCGCTCGACATCAACCCCCTGCGCCGCCTGCTCGAGCGCGAGGTCGACTTTGACCTGCTGTGCTCGGCCACGCGCCGTCTGCCCGCCGCGGGCGGCTGCCCGCGCGTGTTTGTGTGCGCCACCAATGTGCGCACCGGGCGGGGTGAAATCTTCTCGGGCCCGCGCCTGAGCGCCGATGCGGTCATGGCCTCGGCCTGCCTGCCGCTGCTGTTCAAGGCGGTGGAGATTGACGGCGAGCACTACTGGGATGGCGGCTACTCCGGCAACCCGGCCCTGCACCCGCTGATCTACCAGACCGACACGTCCGACATCCTGCTCGTGCAGATCAATCCCATCGAACACCGCGCGCTGCCTGATTCCGGCCCCGAGATCATGGAACGCATGAACGAGGTGACCTTCAATGCCAGCCTGCTGGCCGAGCTGCGCGCCATCGAGTTCGTGCGCCGCCTGCTGGCCGAGGGAAAGCTCGACGAGCGCCGCTACAAAAGCGTGCGCATGCACCGCATCGATGGCGGTGCGGCGCTTGCCGCGTTTGGTGCCGACAGCAAGCTGCGCGCGGACCTGGCCTTTGTGCGCAGGCTGTTCGCCCTGGGCCGCGAGACCGGGCAGGCCTGGCTGGCCGCGCACGGCAAGGATGTGGGCGTGCGCCCGAGCATCCGGATCGCCGACAATGCCTGACCCTGCGCAAGCGCTGCGCTGCGCGCGGCATCCCGACCCCCTATTCCATCTCTTGTCCTGATCCTTTCATGCACGATCCGAACTGCCTTTTCTGCAAGATCATCGCGGGCCAGATTCCTTCGAAGAAGGTCTATGAAGACGAAGAGATCTTTGCCTTCCACGACATCCACCCCTGGGCGCCGGTGCATTTCCTCATGGTGCCCAAGCTGCATATCCCTTCGATGGCGCAGGTCACCGATGCGCATGCGGGTGTGCTCGGGCGCATGATGGCGCTGGCTCCGCGGCTGGCCATGGAGCAGGGCTGCAACCCATACCCGGAGGGTGGCTTTCGCGTCGTGGTAAACACGGGGCTTGAAGGCGGGCAGGAAATCCACCATCTGCACATCCACGTGATGGGCGGACCCCGGCCCTGGCTCAAAGGCTGACCGAGGCTGACACACGGCAATGGCTGCCGGTCGTGGGCGGGGCGCGTTGCGCGATGCGGCCCCGGCCCCCGTCTAAAATGATTGCAATTCATCAGGAGATATTCCATGGGCTCTTTTTCCATCTGGCACTGGCTGATCGTGCTGCTGATCGTTGTGATGGTCTTCGGCACCAAGAAGCTCAAGAACATGGGCTCCGATCTCGGTGGCGCCGTCAAGGGCTTCAAGGACGGCATGAAGGACGGCACGACTGACGCGCCGCCCGCCACCACCCCAGCACCATCGCAAGTTGCCAACAGCACGGCCGCCGACAAGACCACCATCGATGTCGAAGCCAAGCAGAAGAGCTGACCGGTTGCCGCTGCGCGCCGCCTGCACACGCTGCCACCGCACACCGGCCCTCAGCGCCAGGTTGATCCATGATTGATATCGGCCTGTCCAAGATGGCGCTGATCGGCGTTGTGGCGCTGATCGTCATAGGCCCCGAGAAGCTGCCGCGCGTCGCCCGCACGGTCGGCACGCTGCTGGGCAAGGCGCAGCGCTACGTGTCCGACGTGAAGGCCGAGGTCAACCGGTCCATGGAGCTCGACGAGCTCAAGAAGATGAAGGACACGGTGGAGAACGCCGCGCGCGACGTGCAGCAATCGGTGCAGACGAGTGCGAGCGAGTTCGAGCGCGACTGGGCTGAAGCCACCGACATGGCCAGCACGCCGTTGCAGGAGCCGCCATCGGTGGTGCCCGCTTACCGGCACCCGGGCAAGAACTGGCGCCTCAAGCGCGGGACCACGCCGCAGTGGTACAAGGCCCGCAGCGGTGTGCGCACCAAGGCCCAGTCCGGCGCCGCTCGTGTGGCACGCTTTCGCCCGCAGAAATTCCAGTGATCACCATTCCACCGGGCAGCGCCGGCACCACAGCGTGCATTCGCTGTGTGCCGCGCGGGCGGTGGTCCTGACGCCTACCAACCCTTTCCATGTCCGACACCCCATCCAAAGAAGACGAGCTGGCCGGTACCGAGCAGCCGTTTGTGCAGCACCTGGTAGAGCTGCGCGACCGCATGGTCAAGGCGTTCATCGCCATCGGGGTGGCTGCCGCCATCCTGTTCTTCTTCCCCGGGCCGGGCGCGCTGTACGACTTTCTGGCGGCGCCGCTGGTGGCGCACCTGCCCAAGGGCGCCACGCTGATCGCCACGTCGGTGATCTCGCCGTTCATGGTGCCGCTCAAGATCCTGCTCATGTCGGCCTTTTTGCTGGCGCTGCCTTTTGTGCTGTGGCAGGTGTGGGCCTTCGTGGCGCCGGGCCTGTATTCGCACGAAAAGAAGCTGGTGCTGCCCCTGGTGATCTCCAGCACCCTGCTGTTTTTCATCGGCGTGGCCTTTTGCTACTACCTGGTGTTTGGCCAGGTGTTTGCCTTCATCCAGAGCTTTGCGCCCAAGAGCATCACCGCCGCGCCTGACATCGAGGCGTACCTGAGCTTCGTGCTGTCGATGTTCCTGGCGTTTGGCCTGTCGTTCGAGGTGCCGATTGCGGTGGTGGTGCTGGCGCGCATGGGCGTGGTGTCGATCGAGAAGCTCCGGGATTTTCGCGGCTACTTCATCGTCATCGCGTTTGTGATCGCCGCCATCGTCACGCCGCCGGATGTGGTGTCGCAGCTGTCGCTGGCCATCCCGATGTGCATCCTGTACCAGGTGGGGATCTGGGCGGCCCAGTTTTTCATCAAGCACACCAAGGCGCCGGACGACGCGCAGGAAACCGCTACGCATTCCTGATCCGTCGGGTGCAGCCCGGGCTGGCCCTGCTCTGAGCCAGGGGGGCGTGCTGACGGGTGCATCGAGGATGCCTGCCGGCCAGCAAGTCGGCCGTGCCCTGTATGCTGGCCCTGCAATCTGAAACCCCACATGCTCGCTGCAAGCCTGCGGCGGGCTGGCCTTGGCGCCGCTCAAGGTCCCCAATACAGGCGTTTTCGACCATTTTTGGGTCTTATTGGCCTCAGGTGCTTGATCTGATTGCCTCCATTGCTATTGATTAAATAGCATTCGGGCATGGGCGTCTGGGCCCGATGCAGCAGCGCCGCGGAGGCGGCCGCTCAAGGTTCGAGGCGCTGCCCGGACACCTTCCTGCGATGGGCGCCTCATGCAAACCACGCCCTGCGTGGCTTGCCAGTCAGTGTCACCCCCTGTCCCGCTGTTTCCTAGCGCCGCACGTTGCGCTGGGGCCGGGGGCGTACGCCGGGGCTGATGTTCAGTTCCACCATCTTGTCGCCGCGCTGCACCACAAAGGGCGATGCCTCGCCGGGTTTGAGGGCTGCCACGGCGGTCAGCAGCTCCGACACATTGGCCACGTTCTTGCCTTCCACGCGCACGATCACGTCGCCCGGCCGCATGCCAGCTTGCGCGGCGGGGCCGTCCTGCAGCACGCCGGTGATGATCACGCCCTCGGTGGCCTTCACGCCGAATGTCTCGGCGAGCTCAGGCGAGAGTTCGTTGGGTTCCACGCCGATCCAGCCGCGGGTGACCTGGCCGTCCTTCACGATGCCGTCGAGCACCATGCGCGCGGTGGAGACAGGGATGGCAAAGCCGATGCCCATGCTGCCACCCGAGCGTGAATAGATGGCCGTGTTGATGCCCATCAGGTTGCCGTTCACGTCCACCAGCGCGCCGCCCGAATTGCCAGGGTTGATGGCCGCGTCCGTCTGGATGAAGTTCTCGAACGTGTTGATGCCCAGTTGCGTACGGCCCAGCGCGCTGACGATGCCGCTGGTCACGGTCTGGCCCACGCCAAACGGGTTGCCGATGGCCAGCACCTGATCGCCCACCGCGAGCGCGTCGGAGTTGCCCAGCACGATGACCGGCAGCTTGTCGAGCTCGATCCGCAGGATGGCCAGGTCGGTGTCGGGGTCGGTCCCGATCACCTTGGCGCGGGCGCGGCGGCTGTCGTTGAGCGTGACCTCGATCTCATCGGCACCTTCGACCACATGGTTGTTGGTGAGGATGTAGCCGTCGGGACTGACGATGACCCCGCTGCCCAGGCCCGCCTGCGCTTGGCTGCCCTGGTCGCCAAAGAAGAACTGGAACCACGGGTCGTTGCTGCGCGGGTGGCGCACGGCCTTGCTGGTGTTGATGCTCACCACCGCAGGGGCTGCCTTGCGTGCCGCCACGCTGAAGCTGCCTGCCACCGGCTGGGCTGCCGGGGTGGCGGGGGCCTCCAGCAGCGAAATCCCCGCGCCAGAGCGGGTGGTGCCCTTGCCCAGCCAGCCGGGTTGCAGGGTCGCCACGACAAAATAGACCGCCACCAGCACGGTCACGGTCTGCGAGAAAAGGAGCCACATGCGCTTCATGGTTTTTGGAGATCGCTCGGAAATGCAAAAAAGGCCGGAGTGCCAGGGGGATGTGCAGGAAAGATTGTCGCTGAACGCACCCGCAGCCTGCTGGCCGCGCTTGCGCGGCGCAACGTACCGAGGCCATCTTGCCATCCACGTGAAATTTTTTTGAGCAATGTTGCCGCTTTCGTCATTGTCTGCATGGTGTAAACCCTGTTGGGCTTGCGCGGTCGATGCCGACAATGAATTTGCAACATAGATTGCAATCAATTTTTTGGAGACAAAGACCATGACGCAAAGCAACAAACCTCGCCGCCGCGGCCTGCTCAAGGGCGCTGCAGTCGCTGCGGGCGCGATGAGCGCGCCGATGATCGCGACCGCGCAGACGACCACCAGCCTGCGCTTTCAGAGCACATGGCCTTCCAAGGACATCTTTCACGAGTACGCACAGGATTTCGCCAAGAAGGTGAACGACATGGCCAGCGGCCGCCTCAAGATCGAGGTGCTGCCTGCGGGCGCCGTGGTGCCTGCGTTCCAGTTGCTGGAAGCCGTGGGCAAGGGCACGCTGGACGGTGGCCATGGCGTGGTGGCCTACCACTACGGCAAGAACTCGGCTCTGGCGTTGTGGGGCTCTGGCCCGGCCTTCGGCATGGACCCCAACATGGTGCTCGCCTGGCACAACTACGGCGGCGGCAAGGCCCTGCTGGAAGAGATCTATCAAACGCTGAATCTGGATGTGGCGTCGTACCTGTACGGCCCCATGCCATCGCAGCCTTTTGGCTGGTTCAAGAAGCCCATCGCCAAGATCGAGGACATGAAGGGTGTGAAGTTCCGCACCGTGGGCCTGGCGGTGGACATGTACACCGAGATGGGCGCCGCCGTGAACCCGCTGCCCGGCGGTGAAATCGTTCCAGCGCTGGACCGCGGCCTGATCGACGGCGCCGAGTTCAACAACGCTTCGTCTGATCGCTTGCTGGGCTTCCCCGACGTGGTCAAGAACTGCATGCTGCAGAGCTTTCACCAGAGCGGCGAGCAGTTCGAAATCCTGTTCAACAAGACCAAGCTCAATGCGCTGCCCGCGGAACTCAAGGCCATCATCGATTACGCCGTGCAGGCTGCCAGCGCCGACATGAGCTGGAAAGCCATCGAGCGCAATTCCAAGGACTACGAAGAGCTCAAGAAGCAGGGTGTCAAGTTCTACAAGACCCCCGACGCCATCCTGCGCGCGCAGCTGGCAGCGTGGGACAAGATCATCGCCAAGAAGGGCGATGAGAACCCGCTGTTCAAGAAGATCCTTGCGTCGCAAAAGGCGTTTGCACAGCGTGCTGGCCAGTGGCAGGGCGACTACATGGTCGACTTCAAGATGGCCTACAACCACTATTTCGGCAAGGGGGCCAAGAAAGCCTGACCTGATGCTGTGATGCAAGGGCGCCCGCAGGCCACGGCCTCAGGGGCGCCCTTTTTTCTGTCCTGAGATGGGTAAGCCATGCAAAAACTATTACTTACAGTGGACCGGCTCTCGACCTGGTTTGGAAAGGCCTGCGCCTGGAGCGTCGTGGGCCTCACGCTGCTGATCACCTGGGAGGTGTTCTCCCGGTATGTCCTGAACAAGCCCAACGCCTGGGTGCTCGATGCGCAGATCATGCTGTATGGCGTGCTCTTCATGACCGCCGGGGCCTACACGCTGGCCAAGAGCGGCCACGTGCGCGGCGATGTGCTTTACGGCTTCTTCGAGCCCCGCACGCAGGCTACCGTGGACCTCGTGTTGTACATCCTGTTCTTCCTGCCCGGCATCATCGCGCTCACCTATGCTGGGTGGTTCTTCTTCCAGGACTCGCTTGCCATGCGTGAGCAGACCTTCAATGCCGACCCGCTACCGGTCTACCCGTTCAAGTTCGTGGTGCCGCTGGCCGGGGCTTTCCTGCTGCTGCAGGGCATCGTCGAAATCATCCGTTGCGTGATCTGCATCCGCACGGGCGAGTGGCCCAAGCGCGAGGGTGACGTCGAGGAAGTCGATGTCGACAAGCTCAAGCAGATGGTGCACGTCAAAGACTCGGACATCGAGGCACTCGACAAGCTCGTCGTGCAGAAGGGTGGCCACTGATGAAGATCCGCAAAGAGCTCTATTTCGGTTTCACGCTGATGGGCGTGATCATCCTTGCGGCTCTCGCGATGGTGTTCAGCGTCGAGAAGATGACCAACGGCCACTACGGCCTGCTGATGCTGTCGCTGGTGGTCGTTGCCATCATGCTGGGCTTTCCCACGGCGTTCACGCTGATGGGCATGGGGATGATGTTCGCGTTTTTTGCCTACCACTCCGGGGACCAGACGGCCGCCGGGGCGCTCAAGCAGACGCTGGACCTGATGGTGCAGCGCGCGTTCTCGGTCATGGGCAATGATGTCCTGATCTCGATCCCGCTCTTCGTGTTCATGGGCTACCTCGTTGAACGCGCCAACCTGATCGAAAAGCTGTTCCACAGCCTGCACCTGGCCCTGGCACGCGTGCCGGGCTCGCTGGGGGTGGCCACCCTGGTCACGTGCGCGGTGTTTGCCACTGCAACGGGCATCGTGGGTGCCGTGGTCACGCTGATGGGCCTGCTGGCCCTGCCGCAGATGCTGCGGGCCGGGTATGACGTGCGCCTGTCGGCTGGCACCATCACGGCTGGCGGTTGCCTGGGTATCCTGATTCCACCGTCGGTGCTGCTCATCGTGTATGGCGCTACCGCCGGTGTCTCGGTGGTGCAGCTGTACGCGGGTGCGTTCTTTCCCGGCATCATGCTGGCAGGCCTGTACATCGTGTACGTGATCATCATGGCCAAGCTCAGGCCCGACTGGGCGCCGCCCCTGACGGCCGAGCAGCGCATGGTGCCCCTGCCAGCAGGGCTCAAGGCCATTGGCGCGACGTCGGATGGCTGGGCGCTGGGCAGCATCGTCAGCGCACTCAAGGGCAAGCGCAATCAGGCGGTTTCCACCCGGTATCTTCTGGGCCAGCTGGGCATTGCGCTGCTGCCGGCCATCCTCTTTGCGGTGGTCGCCGTGGCCAGCTACCAGAGCGCAACCCGCGTGGTGGTGGAAGAGACTTACTCCGAGCTGCAGGCCATGGGCGCCGGTGCCAACGAAGACACATCGTCTTCTTCCGGCGGCCTGGCAGAGCCCGAGAGCTCCGGCCTGGCTGAGCCTGCGAGCGCAGACGCAGTGGCTGAGCCACCGGGCGCCCAGGCCGTGGCCGAGCCACCCGGGGCTGAGCCGGTAGCGGCCGCCGTCGAGGCGCCGGGTACGGTGTCGGAGCCACCGGCAGCGGCAGCTCCTGCGGCAGCAGCGGGCGGAGCTACCACCAAGCCGGCTTCCGCCGGGTTCTGGATCGGTCTGGGCGTGGGTGCCCTGGCGCTGGTGACCTTCTACGGCATCCTGAGCTACGCACGCCTTGAAGTGTTCAAGATGCTGCTGTCCAGCTTCTTCCCGCTGCTGGTGCTGATCCTTTCGGTGCTGGGCTCCATCGTGTTTGGCCTGGCCACGCCGACGGAAGCCGCTGCAGTGGGTGCGTTTGGCGGATTCGTGCTGGCGGCGGCCTACCGGCAGCTGACGTTCGGAGTGATCAAGGAGTCGGTGTTCCTGACCGCCAAGACCAGCGCCATGGTGTGCTGGCTGTTCGTCGGCTCCGCCATCTTCTCGGCTGCATTTGCGCTGCTGGGCGGGCAGGAGCTGGTCGAGCAGTGGGTGCTGAGCATGAACCTCACCAAGACGCAGTTCCTGGTGCTGTCGCAGGTCATCATCTTCATCCTGGGCTGGCCGCTGGAGTGGACCGAGATCATCGTGATCTTCATGCCCATCTTCATCCCACTGCTGGACAACTTCGGGGTGGACCCACTGTTCTTCGGCCTGCTGGTGGCCCTGAACCTGCAGACCGCCTTCCTGAGCCCGCCGGTGGCGATGAGCGCGTTCTATCTGAAGGGCGTGGCGCCCAAGCACGTCACGCTCAACCAGATATTTGCGGGCATGCTGCCGTTCATGGGGATCCAGATCGTCGCGATCTTCCTGCTGTACATGTTCCCGGCCATTGGCCTTTGGCTGCCCGAGGTGCTGTACCGGTAAAGCTGCAGCGGTGCCGGCTCTGGCCGGTAGATGGATGCACAACAAGGCGCCCTCGGGCGCCTTGTTGTTTGGTGCCGTGGCCCGGGTGAAAACCCGCTGGGGCAACGGGCTGGACAGCACCGGGTGCCTGTGCAGGTGTTCACAATACAGGGATGAGCACCGATCACGCATCCCGCACCACCACCCGCCAGGCATTGCTGCAGGCGTTTGACACCTTGCTGCAACCCCAGCTTTTCAAGGACTACGGGCCCAACGGCCTGCAGGTGGAGGGAAAACCGCACATCGCTCGCATCGTGAGTGGTGTGACCGCCAGCCGGGCGCTGATCGACGCAGCGATTGCTTCAGGCGCTGACGCGATCTTTGTGCACCACGGATTGTTCTGGCGCGGGCAGGACGGACGCGTCACCGGCTGGATGAAGGAGCGCCTGTCCCGCCTGCTGGCGCACGACATCAACCTCTTTGCGTACCACCTGCCCCTTGATGCGCACGCGGAGCTGGGCAACAACGCACAGCTGGGCCGGGTGTTGGGGCTCACCGCCGACGCCCGTTTTGGCGAGCAGAACCTGGGGTGCAGCGCACCGGCGTCTTGGGACAGCGGGCAAGCCCTGGCAGACCACGTGGCCCGGGCGCTGGGTCGCGCAGTGACGCTGGTTCAACCAGAGGACGGCCTTGACAGGCCCGTCCGGCGCGTTGCGTGGTGCACGGGCGGGGCCCAAGGCTATTTCGAGCCGGCCATTGCCGCGGGTGCCGATGCGTTCATCACCGGCGAAATCTCGGAGCCGCAGGCGCACCTGGCGCGTGAGATGGGGGTGAGCTTCATTGCAGCCGGGCACCATGCCACCGAGCGGTATGGCGCGCCAGCAGTGGCGGCGCAGGTGGCAGCCCAGCTGGGCCTGTCCCATGAGTTCATCGACATCGACAATCCGGCCTAACGGCGCGCCTGCAGTTATTCGCTATTAAGTGAATAGCTGCAGGGGTATATAAATCAAGCGCTACCCCTCAATTTGGTCAGTTTTTCATGAAAACCATCGCCATCACGCAAGGTGATCCGGCCGGCATTGGCCCGGAAATCATCGCCAAGGCTTTCCGGGACGTGCCCGACGCGATGCGCGGCTGCTTCGTGGTGGGTGATGTGCCCACGCTGCGAAGGGCTGCGCAGACGCTGGCTCGCCCGGGGGCGCCTGACCTGCCGGTTGCCTGGCTGGACGAGCCCGCGCAGGCATTGCACATGCCGCCGCGCTGCGTGCCCGTGCTGCAACTGGCTGACATTCCAGGCCCGCAGCCGTGGGGGCGTATCAGCGCCGCCGCCGGGCACGCAGCTGCAGCGTGCGTGACCTGGGCAGCGCAGGCCGCGCTGGCGGGGCGTATTGACGCCATCGTGACGGCCCCGCTGCACAAGGAGGCGTTATCAGCCGCAGGCGTGGATTTCCCGGGTCACACCGAGCTGCTTCAGGCGCAGGCGGCCGCCCATGCGGGAGTGGGCCTTCACGAAATGCCGGTGCGCATGATGCTGGCCAGTGATGAACTGCGCACGGTGCTGGTCAGCATCCACATGTCGCTGCGCGACGCGATTGCCGCAGTGACGCACGACAACGTGTTGCAAACCCTGCGCATCACCGATGCAGCCCTGCTGCGCAGCCTGGGCCGCCGCCCGCGAATGGCCGTGGCGGGCCTCAACCCGCATGCCGGCGAGGGAGGGCTGTTTGGCCGGGAGGAAATCGAGGTGATTGCGCCAGCGGTGGCTGCAGCGCGCGCCGAGGGCCTTGACGTGACGGGGCCGCTGGCGCCGGACACCGTGTTCATGCGGGCCCGCAGCACCCCGCAGCGCGCAGGCGAGTTCGATGTGGTGGTGGCGATGTACCACGACCAGGGCTTGATTCCGGTCAAGTACCTGGGCGTGGACAAGGGCGTGAACGTGACGCTGGGCCTGCCGCTGGTACGAACCAGTCCCGATCATGGAACCGCCTTCGACATTGCGGGCCAAGGACTCGCAGAGGCCGCGAGCCTGATCGAGGCAGTGCGCATGGCTCGCCTGCTGGCGAGCTGATTGCCCGGGCCGCGCTGCGGCGGACTCGGATAGGGCGTGCCGGTTGTGCGCACGGCGCAACGGCTGAGACAGGCTGAATGTGCGCCTGGCCTCCGCACAGCGCCAGGCGGTGGCCGCTCAGCGCTTGAGGCTGTCGCGGATCTCGCGCAAAAGCACGATGTCTTCGGGCGGGGCAGCAGGCGCCGGCGCTGGCGCAGCGGGTGCTTCGCGCTTCATCCGGTTGATCTGCTTGACCATCAGGAAGATGATGAACGCCAGGATGATGAAGTTGACCGCCACCGTGAGGAAGCTGCCATAGGCCAGCACCGGGACGCCGGCTTTCTTGAGCGCGTCCAGCGTCATGGCAGTGCCGGGCGGCACGTTGCCCAGCGCAATGAAATGGCTGGAAAAATCCAGCTTGCCAAACGCCAGGCCCACGATGGGCATGATCAGATCGGACACCACGGAATCAACGATCTTGCCGAAAGCGCCGCCGATGATCACGCCGACCGCGAGGTCAATCACGTTGCCCTTGACCGCAAACTCCCTGAACTCCTGCATCATTCCCATGTTCACCCTCCAACACTGTTTTTGAGATGCGCAAGTATCTCCGAGTGCCGCACCGCGTCAACACCAGTTCACAATCGAATACCCATTTTCACTCCGCTACAATTCGAGGTTGACCCAAACAATAGCGATGTTTACCGAGGATCCCCATGAGTGACACACCAGTCGACACCAGTAAAAGGACGTGGCTGATTGCGTCCGGATGTGCCGGTGCCGCTGGCGGAGTGGCCGTTGCCGTGCCCTTCGTCAGTAGTTTTCAGCCTTCGGAGAAAGCCAGAGCTGCCGGTGCAGCGGTTGAGGTGGACATCTCCACCTTGCAGCCCGGCGAAAAGCTGACCGTCGAATGGCGCGGCAAGCCCGTGTGGATCTTCAAGCGCACTCCCCAGCAGCTGGAGTCGCTCGCCCAGACTGAATCCCAGCTGGCCGACCCCAAGTCGGATCGCAACACGTACCCGACGCCCGAGTACGCCAAAAATCAGCACCGCTCGATCAAGCCTGAAGTGTTCGTTGGTGTCGGTATCTGCACCCACCTTGGTTGTTCGCCTGGTGACAAGCTGCAGGCAGGGCCTCAGCCTTCGCTGCCTGATGACTGGCGTGGCGGTTTTCTGTGCGCCTGCCATGGCTCCACTTTCGACGTGGCCGGCCGGGTCTTCAAGAACAAGCCCGCGCCCGACAACCTGGAAGTGCCGCCGCACATGTACCTGTCCGACACGCTGCTGCTCATCGGCGAAGACAAGAAGGCCTGAGGTAAATCGACATGGCTGAATTCAAGGAAATCTCCCCCAACGCCTCGACTGGCGCCAAGGTGACGAACTGGTTTGAGAACCGGTTTCCGACTGCCTTTGACGCGTACAAGGTGCACATGTCGGAGTATTACGCTCCGAAGAACTTCAACTTCTGGTACATCTTCGGCTCGCTGGCGCTGGTGGTGCTGGTGATCCAGATCGTCACCGGGATCTTCCTGGTCATGCACTACAAGCCCGACGCTAACCTGGCGTTCGCTTCGGTCGAGTACATCATGCGTGATGTACCGTGGGGCTGGCTGATCCGCTACATGCACTCCACAGGGGCCTCAGCCTTCTTTGTGGTGGTGTATCTGCACATGTTCCGCGGCCTTATCTATGGCAGCTACCGCAAGCCGCGGGAACTGGTCTGGATCTTCGGTTGCGCCATTTTCCTGTGCCTGATGGCCGAAGCCTTCATGGGTTACCTGCTGCCATGGGGTCAGATGTCTTACTGGGGCGCCCAGGTGATCGTGAACCTGTTTGCAGCCATCCCGTTCATCGGTCCTGACTTGGCCTTGCTGATCCGTGGCGACTTTGTGGTGGGTGACGCCACGCTGAACCGCTTCTTCAGCTTCCACGTCATTGCGGTGCCGCTGGTACTGCTCGGTCTGGTGGTGGCCCACTTGCTGGCCTTGCACGATGTGGGTTCCAACAACCCCGACGGCGTGGAAATCAAGGGCCCCAAGGCTCCCAAGGATGCCAACGGCAAGCCGCTGGACGGCGTGCCTTTCCATCCGTACTACACGGTGCATGACATCTTTGCGCTGAGCATGTTCCTGATGGCATTCACCGCAGTAGTGTTCTTCGCGCCGGAGTTTGGTGGCTACTTCCTGGAGTACAACAACTTCATCCCGGCTGATCCGCTGGTGACCCCTTTGCACATCGCCCCGGTGTGGTACTTCACGCCCTTCTACTCGATGCTGCGCGCGATCACGACGGAAATGATGTACGTGCTGGTCCTGTGCGTACTGGCTGCGGCTGCCTTTGGCGTGCTCAAGGCCAAGCTGCCCGGCTTCATCAAGGCGGGCATCGCCGTGGGTTCGCTGGTAGCCGTGGCGCTGCTCCTGTCGATCGATGCCAAGTTCTGGGGCGTGGTCGTGATGGGCGGCGCCGTGATCATCCTGTTCTTCCTGCCTTGGCTGGATCACAGCCCGGTGCGCTCGATCCGCTACCGTCCTGACTGGCACAAGTACCTGTACGCCGTGTTCGTGATCAACTTCCTGATCCTGGGCTACCTTGGCGTGCAGCCTCCGTCGCCGATTGGCGAGCGCGTGTCGCAGGTCGGTACGTTGTTCTACTTCGGGTTCTTCTTGCTGATGCCCTGGTGGAGCCGTATTGGCGAGGCCAAGCCCGTGCCTGACCGCGTGACCTTTGTAGCGCACTGAGCCCAGGAGATAACAACAATGAAGAAAATCATTCTCACGTTGGTGGCGGCCCTGGGGCTTGCGGCTGGCTCCGCGTTGGCTGCGGGCGGTGGCATTCCGCTCGACAAGGCGCCCGCCAAGACGAACGATCTGGCATCGCTGCAAAACGGCGCCAAGATTTTTGTCAATTACTGCCTCAACTGCCATTCGGCAGCTTTCATGCGGTTCAACCGCCTGAAGGACATCGGCTTGACCGACCAGCAGGTCAAGGACAACCTCCTGTTCACGACGGACAAGGTGGGTGAGACCATGAAGGCTGCGATCGACCCCAAACAGGCCAAGGCCTGGTTCGGGGCCAATCCGCCTGACCTGACCGTGATCGCGCGTTCGCGCTCCGGTGCCGGTGGCCCGGGTGTTGATTACCTCTACACCTACATGCGGACTTACTACCGCGACGAAAACAAGCCCACCGGGTGGAACAACCTGGTGTTCCCGAATGTAGGCATGCCTCATGTGCTGTGGGAATTGCAGGGCGAACGCCGCCCCATTTTTGAAGAGCACGAGAGCCACGGACACAAGACCCAGGTATTCAAGGGTTGGGAACAGGTCAAGCCTGGTCTGATGACGCCGCTTCAATATGATCAGACGATCGGCGACCTGGTGAACTACATGCAGTGGATGGCCGAGCCCGCCCAAAACACGCGCAAGCGTGTGGGTGTATGGGTTCTGATTTTCCTGGGTGTGTTCACAATCATTGCCTGGAGGTTGAACGCAGCCTTCTGGAAAGACGTGAAGTAAACGCCACATCGATCACTGGCACCCCTGGCGGGTGCCAATTGGTTTTTTGCAGAGTGGGCGCTTTGGCGTCCCACTCTTTTGATTTTTAGGAGCCTCACACCATGATGGTGCTTTACTCGGGTACGACCTGTCCCTTCTCTCACCGCTGCCGTTTTGTCCTGTTCGAGAAGGGCATGGACTTCGAGATCCGCGATGTGGACCTGTACAACAAGCCCGAAGACATCAGCGTGATGAATCCCTACGGACAGGTGCCGATCCTGGTCGAGCGCGACCTGATCCTGTACGAGTCGAACATCATCAACGAGTACATTGACGAGCGCTTTCCCCATCCGCAGCTGATGCCGGGTGACCCGGTAGATCGCGCACGCGTCCGCCTGTTCCTGCTCAACTTCGAAAAGGAACTGTTCGTGCATGTGAACGCGCTTGAATCGCGCGCGACCAAGGGCAACGAAAAGGCACTGGAAAAGGCGCGCGCCCACATCCGTGACCGGCTCACCCAGCTGGCCCCGGTGTTCCTCAAGAACAAGTACATGCTGGGCGACAATTTTTCCATGCTGGATGTAGCCATCGCTCCGCTGCTGTGGCGTCTTGATTACTACGGCATCGACCTGAGCAAGAACGCTGCTCCGCTGCTCAAATATGCAGAACGTATTTTTTCGCGGCCCGCCTACATCGAGGCACTGACACCCTCCGAGAAGGTGATGCGCAAGTAATTGCGCCGGTGTCGTTCATTGCCTAGTCTTGCCACGTCGCTCCCCACCCGAATCCATGACTCCTCCGGAATCCACCTCGACGCGCCCCTACCTGATTCGTGCACTGTACGAATGGTGTACCGACAACGGGTTTACGCCCTACGTCGCGGTGCGTGTTGATGACTCCGTGCAGGTTCCTCGTGAATACGTGAAGGATGGGGAGATCGTGCTCAATGTCAGTTTCGATGCGACCAGTTCCCTGCAGCTCGGGAATGACTTCATTGAGTTCAAGGCGCGGTTTGGTGGCAAGCCACGGGATATTCTTGTGCCGATTGGTCGGGTCATTGCGATTTATGCGCGTGAAAATGGACAGGGTATGGCGTTCCCCGCCCCCGTCGACGTGCTTGAAAGTGGCGGCGCTGGGCTGACGATGTCCCGTTCAGGTGTAGCCGAGCCGGTTTCCCCTCCACCACAGGAGTCCGCGATTGGCGGCGCCTCCAGTGCTTCACACGACGAGCGTGTGGTGCAGTTGGTGACCAGCGACGAAGGTCGAAAACCTGGCGACGACGGGGATGCGCCGCGTCCATCGCCGGCCGGGGGGAGCTCCCGCCCGTCGCTCAAGCGCGTCAAATAGCGCATCAATTCGGTTTCGCGCCCCTTTTTGCGCGCTAGAATCCAAGTCTCGCCGGTTTAGCTCAGTTGGTAGAGCACCCGCCTTGTAAGCGGTAGGTCGTCAGTTCGATTCCGACAACCGGCACCATATCCCCTCTTCGCCTCTTCGGGCATGCCCCGAACCTCCTTCCTCTCAAGCCTTCAGGTTTGAACTTTGAGGCGAATCGCGTTAACCTCCCACCCCCGGCTGCGCAGATGCGCTTGCAGAGCAGGCGCCAGCTGACGCAGCTTGGCGGCAGCGGAGTTGCTTCTAACCAGCAGGCACCATGAATCCCCGTCGATGGGGCCCGCCTGAATGGTTGCCCTGAGCCCTGCCGGTATCAATGTTTCGATGGCCTTGAGTCTCTCGCTGGATTCGCGTGTCAATGCAGTCAGTCGCGCCAGCGTAGGAGATTCCTGGCTGGCCTGCTGAAGGCTGACTGCGTAGTGGCGGCGGCTCATGGCGGGGAAGTCTTCAGTTTGAAGGGGACGAAGTGCATGTGATTATCACGGACGCCCGGCTTGCACGTAGCCGCGCGATCCATCTGTCTGGCGCAAGACTGCTTCTCTTCGGGCTGGCGCTTTCACTGTGCCTCATGGTTGTTGCGGCATCGCTTTATCACTGGGTTTTCCTCAAGGGAGCACGCGAGGGCTGGCCCATTGTCGGGTCGCTGGTCCGCCTGGTGGTGAAGGACGATTTCGCCGAGCGAGACCGTTACATGCGGGCCAACCTCGACGCCATGGCACGACGGGTGGGCGAGATGCAGGCCCGCATGGTGCAGCTCGAATCCCTCGGCGACCGGGTGATGGGACTGGCCGGAATGCCCGCCCCTGAGCCGGCCAAGGGTGACGCGCGAGGGGGGGCGCTGGTGAGTGCGCGAAGTCTCTCAATGGAAGAATTGCAGACGACTCTCGACGAGCTTGAACAGCTGACCCATCAACGTGTGGACCTGATGACCGTCCTGGAGTCCCGGCTGTTCGATCAGCATATCCGCAAGAAGATGATCCCCACTCACGCGCCGGTGACCGGGCGGACAGCGGGGTCCGGCTTTGGCTGGCGAGTCGACCCGATCACAGGGCAGTCAGCCCTGCACACGGGTCTCGATTTTCAGGCTGACACTGGAACGCCCATCCTTGCTGCTGCAGGGGGTATGGTCGTTACGCAGGAGTTTCATCCCGCCTATGGGAACATGGTTGAGATAGATCACGGGAACCAGCTGGTCACCCGCTACGCGCATGCGTCCAAGACCATGGTGAAGCGGGGCGATATCGTGCGACGCGGCCAAAAAATCGCCGAGGTCGGTACCACCGGTCGCTCGACAGGCGCGCATCTGCACTTCGAGGTACTCGTTCAGGGCGTGTTCCAGGACCCCCAGAAATTCCTCAGTGCAGGTGGGGTTGCACCCCAGCTGGCAGCTGCGCCTGCGTCATCATCCCGGTAGCGCCTCAGGGGCGCGTGGCTGGCGGGTAAAATCGCCGGTCCGGCATCTGGCGCGCCGCATTGCATTGCTTGCAATCGGCAGCGCCGGACCCACTTGATCTCAATTCATCTTAGGGATTTCGGTCGTCTGGCGTGCTGCCTCTGGCGCATCAGGCGGTCCTGTTCGCATGGCCACCAACTTCCTCACCAAACTTTTCGGCAGCCGCAACGACCGGCTCCTCAAGCAGTACCGCAAGACGGTGACCCGCATCAATGCGATGGAGCCCGACTACGAGAAGCTGTCGGATGAGCAACTGCGCGCCAAGACCCAGGAGTTCAAGGAGCGCGTTGCCAACGGGACTTCACTGGACGACTTGCTGCCCGAGGCGTTCGCCGTGGTCCGAGAAGGTTCCAAGCGCGTGATGAAGATGCGCCACTTTGATGTGCAGATGCTCGGCGGCATGGCACTTCACTTCGGCAAGATTTCGGAAATGCGCACGGGTGAGGGCAAGACGCTGACCGCCACGCTGCCGGTGTACCTCAATGCCTTGTCCGGCAAGGGCGTGCATGTAGTGACGGTCAACGACTACCTGGCGAATCGTGACGCCCAGTGGATGGGGCGCCTGTACAACTTCCTCGGCTTGTCGGTCGGCATCAACCTGCCGAACATGCCGCGCGAGGAAAAGCAGGCTGCGTACCGGGCTGACATCACCTACGGTACCAACAACGAATATGGCTTTGACTACCTGCGCGACAACATGGTCTATGAGGCGCGGGATCGCGTCCAGCACGGATTGAATTTCGCCATCGTCGACGAGGTGGACTCGATCCTGATCGACGAGGCACGCACACCGCTGATCATCAGCGGCCAGGCGGAAGACCATACGGCGATGTACATCGCGATGAACAAGGTAGTGCCCATGCTCGTGCGTCAGGAGGGCGAGGCAGACCCGCGCACCGGCGAAGGCGTGACCAAGCCGGGCGATTTCACGCTCGACGAAAAGACGCACCAGGTTTTCCTGACGGAACAGGGCCATGAGACTGCGGAGCGCGTGCTCGCCAGCCAGGGCCTGATCGCCGAAGGTGCGTCGTTATACGACCCGGCCAACATCACGCTGATGCATCACCTGTATGCCGCGCTGCGTGCCAACAACCTGTATCACCGTGATCAGCATTACGTGGTGCAGAACGGCGAGATCGTCATCGTCGACGAATTCACCGGGCGACTCATGTCCGGTCGCCGGTGGAGCGAAGGCCTGCACCAGGCCGTGGAAGCCAAGGAGGGCGTGAAGATCCAGGCCGAAAACCAGACGATGGCCTCGATCACCTTCCAGAATTACTTCCGTCTGTACGGCAAGCTGGCAGGCATGACGGGCACGGCCGATACCGAAGCCTACGAGTTCCAGGAAATCTATGGCCTGGAAACGGTAGTCATCCCGCCCAACCGTCCCAGCAAGCGCGATGACCAGCTGGACCGCGTCTACAAGACGACGCGCGAGAAGTACGAGGCCGCCATCAAGGACATCCGTGAATGCCATGAGCGCGGCCAACCCGTGCTGGTCGGCACCACGTCGATTGAAAACTCAGAGATCATCGACGAATTGCTGAAAAAGGAGGGGCTGCCCCACCAGGTTCTGAACGCGAAACAGCACGCACGTGAGGCGGACATCGTCGCCCAGGCAGGGCGCCCGGGCATGATCACCATTGCCACCACATCGTGCTGGGCGGTAATATCGAAAACGATGTGGCCGCCATTGAGGCGGATGAATCGCTCAGCGAAGCAGACCGCGCCGCGAAGGTGGCTGCCCTGCGTGAGCAGTGGAAGATTGACCACGAGAAGGTCACAGGCCTCGGCGGCCTGCGCATCATTGCGACCGAGCGCCATGAATCGCGGCGTATCGACAACCAGCTGCGTGGCCGCTCCGGCCGCCAGGGCGACCCTGGCTCATCGCGCTTTTATCTGAGCCTCGATGATTCGCTGATGCGGATCTTCGCCGGCGATCGGGTGCGGGCGATCATGGACCGCCTGAAGATGCCCGATGGCGAAGCCATTGAAGCCGGTATCGTCACGCGAAGCATCGAGTCGGCCCAGCGCAAGGTGGAAGCCCGCAACTTCGACGTGCGCAAACAGCTGCTGGAGTACGACGACGTTGCCAACGACCAGCGCAAGGTGATTTACCAGCAGCGCAATGACATCCTGGACGCAAGTGATCTGTCGGACGTGATTGCTGCCATGCGTGAAGACTGCATGACAGATCTGGTTCGCCAGTATGTGCCGGTGGAATCGCTGGAAGAGCAGTGGGATATCCCTTCGCTCGAAAAGGCGCTGGCCGACGATTGGCACGTCAGGATGGACCTGCTGCAGGAAGTGCAGGCCGCCACCGCCATTACCGACGACGAGATCCTGGAAAAAGTGGTGGCGGCGGCGCATGCGTCGTTCGAAGCCAAGGTGTCACAGGTCGGGCGTGAAAACTTCACACAGTTCGAACGCATGGTCCTGTTGCAGGGTTTTGACTCCAACTGGCGCGACCACCTGAGCGCCCTGGACTATCTGCGCCAGGGCATCCACCTGCGGGGCTATGCACAAAAGCAGCCCAAGCAGGAGTACAAGCGTGAAGCGTTTGAACTGTTCCGTCAGCTGATCGACCACGTCAAGAACGAAGTCACCAAGATCCTGATGACGGTACAGGTGCAGTCGCCCGAACAGCTCGACCAGGCCGCCCAGGACATGGAAGCGCGTGGTGAAAGCATTGCCAACGTGACTTACACCGCCCCCACCGCGACGGGCGAGGCCGAAGTCGTTGCTGCCGGACAGATGGCCGGAGGCGACGCTACAGCAGCCTTGCCGGAGGGAATGCGTGTGGGACGTAACGACCCCTGCCCATGTGGAAGCGGCAAGAAGTTCAAGCAGTGTCACGGCAAGCTGGCCTGACGTGCCGATAGCGGTCGGTAGCGCGCAGGCTGGCCCTGTCACCTGACCCTGGCCCTTTCCAACCAATGACGACACGGGCTGCGGCCCGTGTCGTCATTTGGACCGCCGGTTTTTCCGATAATTGCAAAAGTCATCCACAGAAGGTCACCATGCCCGTCAATCTCTCAGCCCCTGTTGCCGCCGACCTGCACCCCGTCGCGGGAGTTCGTATTGGTGTTGCCGAAGCCGGCATCCGCAAGGCCAATCGCAAGGACCTCACCGTGTTCCTGCTGGACGAAGGTGCCAGCGTGGCAGGTGTGTTCACCAAGAACAGGTTCTGTGCAGCGCCTGTACAGCTCAGCCGTGAGCATCTGGCCGCGGGCCAGGGCATCCGGGCCATGGTCATCAACACAGGTAACGCCAATGCCGGAACGGGATCCGACGGTCTGGTGCGGGCGCGCGCGACGTGTATCGCCCTCGCGCGGCGGCTTGAACTGGCTCCGGAGCAGATCCTGCCGTTCTCCACGGGCGTGATCATGGAGCCACTCCCGCATGACCGTATCGAGGCCGGTTTGCCTGCCGCCATTGCGGACGCACGCGTCGATCACTGGGCTCGGGCGGCCGAGGGGATCATGACGACCGACACCATTCCCAAAGCGTTTTCCGCGCAGGCCGAAGTTGGCGGCGCGACGGTCACCATCACGGGCATCAGCAAGGGCGCAGGCATGATTCGGCCGAACATGGCGACCATGCTCGGCTTCATGGCAACAGATGCCTGTGTGCACCCTTCCGTCATGCAAAAGCTGGCGACCGACTTGGCCGACGGTTCATTCAACCGCATCACGATCGACGGTGACACGTCAACCAACGACTCTTTCGTTGTGGTGGCCACCAACAAGGCGGCCCATCCGCCCATCACGGATCTGGACAGCGCAGACGGCCAGGCGCTCAAGCAGGCCATGATGCGCGTGTCGCAGCAGCTCGCCCAGGCGATAGTGCGCGACGGCGAGGGCGCCACCAAGTTCATCACGGTGCGTGTGGAGGGAGGCAAGACCGGCGAAGAATGCCGCCAGGTCGCGTATGCCATCGCCCACTCTCCCCTCGTCAAGACGGCCTTTTTTGCCAGCGATCCGAACCTTGGCCGCATTCTGGCCGCAGTGGGTTATGCAGGCATTGAAGATCTCGACCAGACCGGTATTGACCTGTACCTGGACGATGTGCATGTGGCTGTTCAAGGGGGGCGCAATCCGGCGTACCGTGAAGAGGACGGCCAGCGCGTGATGAAGCAAAGCGAGATCACGGTGCGCGTGCTGTTGGGGCGCGGTGAGGCGGCAGATACGGTGTGGACCTGTGACTTCAGCCACGAATACGTGACCATCAACGCCGATTATCGCTCCTGACCTGTTTTTGCTATCAATAAAATAGCCATCAGGCATGGATTTGCAAGGGCTACAGGCCAAAATGAATCAAAAATTCGAGAATCTCATCGAACGTGCCGAGCAACTGATGGCGCGCATCGAATCCGTTTTGCCTCAGCCCCTGGGTGCCCCTGACTGGTCTGCCGCCATCGCATGGCGGTATCGCAAGCGGAGCAGCGGCCATGGCTCGCTGGAGCCCGTGCGCCATGTGGCACAAGTGCGCATGGATGATCTCCAGGAAATCGAGCCCCAAAAAGCCAGGATCGAGCGCAACACTGAGCAGTTCGTATCGGGCAAGCCAGCCAACAACGTGCTGCTCACCGGCGCGCGTGGCACTGGAAAGTCGTCTTTGATCAAGGCCTGCCTCAACGCATTTGCTGCTCGCGGTCTGCGACTGATTGAGGTGGACAAGGCAGATCTGGTGGATCTGCCAGACATCGTGGATGTGGTTGCCGGAAGACCTGAAAAATTCATTGTGTTCTGTGATGACCTCAGTTTTGAAGATGGCGAGCCAGGCTACAAAGCGCTCAAGTCCATCCTCGACGGGTCGGTGGCGGCATCGACCCCCAACGTGCTCATCTACGCGACCAGCAACCGGCGTCACCTGCTGCCCGAGTACATGGCCGAGAACCGCACGTACACGCACACGGCGGACGGAGAGGTGCATCCGGGAGAAGCGGTGGAAGAAAAGATTTCGCTCTCCGAACGCTTTGGACTGTGGGTGAGCTTTTATCCGTTCAGTCAGGACGAATACCTGGCCATCGTGGGCCAGTGGCTGGCGTCCCTGGGGGTGCCTCCTGCCGATGTGGCGGCAGCGCGCGCCGAGGCACTGGTATGGGCGCTCGAACGCGGCTCTCGCAGCGGGCGCGTGGCGTACCAGTTTGCACGCGACCATGCGGGCCGACGTGGTGGCTGAGGTATCAACGATGAATGTGCCCGTGCCCGCCGTGGCACCTCGCAAGCACACCGAGGTAGCGGTTGGCATCCTCCTGCGCAGTGATGGTGCTTTGCTGCTTTCTACCCGCCCGCCTGGCAAGCCCTACGCCGGTTACTGGGAGTTTCCCGGTGGCAAGCTGGAGGAGGGCGAGACGGTCGAGCAGGCACTTCGTCGTGAGCTCATCGAAGAGCTGGGCGTCACTATTGGCCCCGCGGCGATCTGGAACGTCACCGAGCACGACTATCCCCATGCGCTGGTTCGCCTGCACTGGTGCAAGGTCTTTGAGTGGACCGGTGCGTTTGAAATGCGCGAAGGGCAACAGATGCAGTGGCAACAGCTTCCCCTGACTGTGAAGCCGGTGCTGCCGGGAGCCTATCCGGTGCTGGACTGGCTTGCGCAGGAGCGGGGCTTGGCGGGAGCTGTTTTTTCGTCTGCAGACGCTCCCTAGCGTGTGATGCGGTGGGTGGCACAGTGGAACGTCGCAAGCCGGACCATATGAAGGCGACCTGCTTAGAGGGAGACTGAGCCGGATGGTCCGTGTTGCGTGCGCGTGCGAGCAGGGTGCCCGTGCGAATCGCACGCGTTCGCCGGGCTCCATCGCCATTCAACAGTGCTGTGAGCCCGTCAGACATTGCGCACGGCAGGCTGGGGCTTCTTGCTCAATGCCTTGGACAGGAATGTGACCCTTGAGCCGTGGTCACCCGCGTCGTCTGTCTACGGCCTGGTGGCTTGTCAGTGCTCTGTGCGCGGATCACCGTACGGTCCATCTATGGGCGGGGCTTCGGCGGGCATGCGAAAGTCTTCACTGGCCCACGCTCCCAGGTCGAGCTGCTTGCAGCGTTCGCTGCAAAAGGGCCGATAGGCATTGGTGGGCGCGTAAACACTATCGCCGCCGCAGCTGGGGCATACGACGATGCGGGCCGTAGAGGCCGTAGGTGGGGGTAGTGTGCCCATGATGGAGCGTCGCGAACGTAGGAAGAGAGGTCAGATCGAGAACCCGCAGCTGCGCTGCAGCAAACTTGGTCCTCAGGCGCAAAGTGTCAGTTCAAAAGCAGCGTCTTCGGAGCAGGCATGAAGCCTCATGTCCTCGTGCATGCGCATCAGGCGTACCGAAACAATCAGGCGGTTGCCGCTGATCTCCGGAATGAGTCCGAGCGCAGGATCGATGCGAAGCCGCAGCAACTGGAAAGTCCGTCCTTGCGGCAGTGTCTGCTGAAATTGCCCGCGTTCCGCTGCGACCTTTTGCGGTACCCCTGAGTCGCGCAACAACTTGAGCAGCACATAGATCGACTCCGCCAAAGGCGAAAGCGTCGAAGCCCATCCCTCAAGTGCCTGCTGTCGCACTGTGTGTGGGTGGTGCTGCCATGCGTAATATGCCGGCAGGTCAAAACCGCAAGTACCGCCAGGTATCCCCACCCGGCTGCGAATGCTCATCAGCCAGTCGTTTTCGGTGAGCGAATGCCCCGACTTCCCTGTCTGGCTGTTGAGCGCCAGGAAGCAACGGTCCAACTGCTCGATCACTGCGTCAAGTGCTGCCTCCGAGATGGATGGATTGCCGCGGTAGCTGTCGAGCTGGTGCTTGTGTTTTTCGATGTCCTTAAGCACATCCGATTTGAGATCGGCCCGCGCTGCGACATCCATGATTTCGAAGATCGTGACCAGCGCAAAATGGTGGTCCAGAGCGTGGGGGCGCGGAATCAATTCACCCAGCCGGCGGAACAGCTGCTCAAGCCGCAGATAAGTTCTGAGGCGCTCGTTGAAGGGATATTCGTAAAGAATCACGCTGGCGGGTTCCTCGGGCTCAGGCGGCTGACGGACGCAGGTGATGCGCTGCGGGTCATTTGAAAAGCTCGCACGTCGATGTCCGCTGCATCATAGCCCGAACAATGCAGCCACTTGAGAAACGTCACCTGCCAGTTGCGTCAGTGAGCGATCGCGTCCGTTGGCAACCAGGATGTCGGCTGCGGCGCGTCTCGCGCTCCTTGTGGCCTGTGAAGCGATGATGTTCCGTACCACTTCCGCAGCAAGGCTGTTTCGCTGCATCACCCGCATCACCTGGGTATCGGCATCGCAGTCCACCACGATGACAGCATCAAGTCGTCTCGCCCAGCGTCCCGATTCCACCAGCAAAGGCACGTCGAATACGATGAGCGGGCATCCACGGCTTGCTGCCTCTTGGGCCTGTTTTTCGCTCTGCAAACCCACGAGTGGGTGGACGATGGACTCCAGGCGTGAGCGCGCATCGGGACGAGTGAACGCGAGCGCACGCATTTTTTCTCGGTCAAGTGCGCCGAGTGCGTCAATGAAGTCGGCTCCAAAGGCAGCATGAATGGCGGCGATGGCCGCACCGCCGGACCCTGTGACATCGCGCGCAATCTGGTCTGCATCTACGAGCGCAGCTCCGGCAACGCAAAGCAGCTGACCGACGGTACTTTTACCGCTGCCAATTCCGCCTGTCAGACCTATTCTTGCCGCGCGCATTTCGGGCCTGCCGATGACCGTCAACCTGGTTTCAAAGGCCGAAGGGCCTGAACACCGTGGCGATGATTGCCTGCGGACCAAACACCATGGCAGTGAGTCCTGCACCGACCAGAAATGGTCCAAACGGAATGTAGCCACCCTCGCGCAGACCACTGAATATCTTCATCGCGATACCGATGACGGCGCCAATCACAGACGACATCAGGATGATGGGGACCAAGGCTTGCCACCCGAACCAGGCACCCAGTGCGGCAAACAGCTTGAAGTCGCCATAGCCCATTCCTTCCTTGCCCGTAACCAGCTTGAAACCCCAGTACACGAGCCAGAGTGAAAGATAGCCGGCCGCAGCCCCGAACACAGAATCAAGCAACGGAACATTTGTCCATTGCATCGCTGCTGCGATCAGCCCGGCCCAAAGCAGTGGCAATGTGATGTCGTCTGGAAGAAATGTGGTGTCCCAGTCAATGAACGCCAGCGCAACCAACGCGGCGGAGAAACCGCACCACGCAAGCCCCGCGGGGCTCAGGCCCCAGCGGTAGCCGCAGTAGAAAAAGAGGGCCCCAGTGAAAAGCTCCACCACTGGGTAACGCAAGCTGAGATGAACGTTGCAAGCAGAGCAGCGGCCACGAAGAAAAATGTAGCTCAGGACAGGAATGTTCTCGAACCACCGGACAACATGGCCGCAGGCCTGGCAACGCGACCGAGGACTGAGCAGGTTGAAAGCTGCCTGAGAAGTTGCAGACACCTCTTCACCACTCACACTCGCGCTATAGCTGGCAGCCTCTGCGGCCCACTGGCGTTCCATCATCTTGGGAAGCCGGTAGATGACCACGTTCAGAAAACTGCCGATCAACAATCCGAAGACGCAGGCAATGCCGCCATCCCACAACGGTTCGAATCCCATCAGACAACTTGGCCGAGTTTGAAGATGGGGAGATACATCGACACCACGATTCCGCCAATCAATGTACCAAGAAAGACGATGATGATGGGTTCCATAAGGCTGGACAGTCCCGCCACCATCTCATCCACCTCCGCTTCGTAAAAGTCGGCAGCCTTGCCCAACATGTGATCGATGGACCCGGATTCTTCCCCGATGGCACACATCTGGAGCACCATCGAAGGAAACACGTTCGCGTTCCCCATCGCTGCGGTGAGGCTGGTGCCGGTAGAAACTTCCTGCTGGATTTTTTCGGTCGCAATGGAGTAAACGGAATTGCCCGAGGCGCCCCCCACCGAATCGAGTGCCTCCACCAGTGGCACCCCGGCAGCAAACATCGTGGCCAGCGTACGCGTCCATCGAGCGACGCACGACTTGTCAATCAGCGGGCCGAAAACAGGAATCTTCAGTAACAACCGGTCCATGAATTTCTGCATTTTTTCACTGCGGCGCCACGCCTGCATGAAAAAATAAAATCCACCTCCGATTCCCCCGAAGATCAGCCACCACCACTTCACAAACGTTTCGCTGATCGCCATCACGAACAACGTGGGAGCGGGTAGATCAGCCCCAAAAGATGTGAAAACCTCCTTGAAGGCCGGGATCACGAAAATCATGATGACCGCGACAACGACGAAGGCCACGATCACAACGGATATCGGGTACATCAAGGCAGAGCGAATCTTTGATTTGATCGCCTCGGTTTTCTCCATGTATGTGGCAAGGCGATCCAGCAACGCTTCCAGAATACCTGCTGCTTCGCCGGCCTCTACCAGATTGCAGTAGAGCGTATCGAAATACATCGGATGCTTGCGAAAAGCAGCGTTCAGCGACGTCCCAGTTTCCACGTCCTGCCGGATGTCGTTCAGCAGCTTGGTCACGCTAGCGTTCGTGTTTCCCCGTCCCACAATGTCGAATGACTGGAGCAACGGTACCCCAGCCTTCATCATGGTGGCTAGCTGCCGGGTGAAAAGAGCGATGTCTTTTGGCTTGATCCTCTTGCCCGAACGCATCCGGCGTTTTTTGATCTTTGTCGGAAACACACCTTGCCTGCGCAAAGTTGCTTGGACCTGGTTTTCGCCCGAGGCACGCGTCTCACCCCGAACCACTTTCCCGTGCCTGTCCTTGCCTTCCCACTCAAATACAAATTCCTTGATGGTTGATGCAGCGGTCGCCATACTGATAATCCCTTGTAAGCGCTATTCGTTGGTAACCGCGAGCACTTCTTCCAGAGAAGTCAACCCTAGTTTCGCCTTGTGCAGTCCCGCGTCCCGAAGTGACCGCACACCCTCAGATTTCGCCTGCTCAGCGATTTCCAGTGCACTGCCGTCGCGCAAAATGATGCGTTGAATTTCTTCCGAGATTGGCATGACCTGATAAATGCCCAAGCGGCCCTTATAACCGTTGTTACATGCTGAACATCCGACGGGCCTGTACGTCACCCATGTCCCGTCAAGATCGTGCTCGGGATAACCAGCTTCCAGTAGCGTCTCATGCGGAATGTCCGCGGGTGTCTTGCACGCCGGGCACAACCTTCTGGCAAGGCGTTGGGCTGTAATCAGGATGACGCTTGATGCGATGTTGAACGGCGCAATACCCATGTTGCGCATCCGCGTCAGCGTTGTCGGGGCGTCATTCGTATGGAGAGTCGACAGCACAAGGTGACCTGTCTGAGCTGCCTTGATGGAGATATCTGCAGTTTCCAGATCCCGGATTTCCCCCACCATGATAATGTCTGGATCCTGACGCAGGAAAGATTTCAGTGCCACTGCGAAAGTGAGGCCCGCCTTTTCGTTGACGTTTACCTGGTTTACCCCCGGAAGGTTGATTTCCGATGGATCTTCAGCAGTTGCAATATTTACACCTGGCTTGTTCAGTAGATTCAAGCAGGTGTAAAGCGACACTGTTTTGCCGGACCCAGTAGGTCCAGTAACAAGAATCATGCCGTAAGGACGACTGATGGCTTGCAGCAGTCGCTCTTTCTCCACAGGCTCGTAACCGAGCGCATCAATACCGAGCTTTGCGCTGCTGGGATCAAGAATCCGGATGACGATTTTTTCGCCAAACAAAGTGGGTAACGTGCTAACCCGAAAATCAATGACCCGGTCAGGACCGACTTTGAGTTTCATCCGCCCGTCTTGCGGGACGCGCTTTTCTGAGATATCCAGCCGTGAAATGACCTTGATCCGTGATGCCAGCTTGTCTTTAATGGCTACCGGTGGGGAGGCGATTTCACGTAATTCTCCGTCGATGCGAAAGCGGACCCGGTACTGGTGTTCGTAAGGTTCAAAATGCAGATCCGACGCCCGCATGTTGAACGCATCTAGGAGCATCTTGTGGAGAAATTTGACGACTGGCGCATCTTCGACATCTGTTGCGCCTGCATCGTTGTTTTCCGGCGCGTCTTCTACGGGTACATCGTCAAACTCAAAATCAGCGCTGGACGATGTGATACCGTCCATCGACTCGGCAACCGACTTGGTGGATGCATCCACCAGGCGACTCAACTTGTCGTACTCGGCGATAATCCAGTCCACACCCATCTGGGTGGTGAATTTTATTTTCTCGGCTGCTTCCTGATCCGTCGGATCAGCCGTTGCCACAATAAGACGATTATTCCGCTTGCTGAGGACGATTACGCGATAGGCCTGGCAAATCTTTGGATCCAGCAGTTCCTTGGGCAGCCGCAGGGGGTCGATCGCCTCCAGGTCGAGCAATGGAGCGCCGAAAACGGCCGAAACCGTGTGTGCGAGATCCGCTGCAGAAACGGCGCCCGAGCCCGTCAACTCGCCAATAAAACTGGTCCGGGCAATCTGTGATTTTTTGTAAATATCCTCTGCTGACTTCTGCGTCAGCTTGCCCGCGGATATGAGAGCCCTCCCCAGACCGGGAAGCGCGACCGCGGAGACTTCTTTGGAGGCAGTATCGACAGCGGCCATGTAACCGGGGATGTGTGAGGTTGGGAAAAGAAACCATCCTATCATCGCCGATCACCCACAGCCTGTACAGCGATGGATATTCACAACAGCCCTGTGACTGTCCGCGCATGGCGCGCATCTGATTAGCTGGTCGGGGTGAGAGGATTCGAACCTCCGGCCTCTACGTCCCGAACGTAGCGCTCTACCAGGCTAAGCTACACCCCGCTTGCGGGCCGTCTGCCACGGGCCGGGTTGGGTTTCCAACTTACATGCGCCTAGCCAGCAATTGTGATGCCAATTCTAGCAAGGCCCCCGAATATGGATTCGCAGGCAGCAATTGCGCTGCTGAAACAGCACGGCGGGCTTCCGCGATGGCGGCATCCCGCGCTACGCCAAGTGCCCCGGTGTCCTTGACGATCGCAATGATGTCGGCGAGCTGTTCGGTCGAGCCCTCTTCAATCGCACGCCGCACCGTGGCGGCCTGCTGAACGGTTCCGCGCTTGATGGCTGCAATCAGTGGTAACGTGGATTTGCCTTCGCGCAGATCGTCTCCGAGGTTTTTGCCCATTTCGGCCGCGTCACCGTCGTAGTCCAGCACATCGTCGATGATCTGGAAAGCGGTTCCCAGAGCCTGTCCGTAGGTCGCGCAGGCCTGTTCAGTGGCGGGGGTGCTTTCTGCAAGCACCGCTCCGATCCGGGCGCTGGCCTCGAACAGCTTCGCGGTTTTGGAGCGGATAACCCTCAAGTAGCCTTCTTCGTCCAATGAAGCATCATGCATGTTCATCAGTTGGAGAACTTCCCCCTCCGCAATGACATTGGTTGCTTCCGAGAGGATCTCCATGATCCGCATGCTTCCTGCCTCTACCATCATCTGGAAAGACCGGGTGTGCAAGAAGTCGCCGACCAGGACGCTTGCCGGATTTCCGAAGGTCTCATTGGCCGTTGGACGGCCCCTGCGGAGGGTGGATGCGTCGACCACGTCGTCGTGCAGCAGCGTCGCAGTGTGGATCAGTTCTACCACTGCAGCCAGGCTGAAGCGATGGGTGCCGCCATAGCCCAGTGCCCCGCACACCATGAGCAGCAGAGCAGGGCGAAGGCGTTTGCCCCCCGCGGCGATGATGTACTGGGATATCTGCGCCACGAGGGGCACGCTGGATGTCAGGCGTTGACTGATGACCTTGTCGACCTCCAGCATGTCGCTGGCGACGAGCAGAAGGGGCGAGGCGGCTGGGGCGGTATGTGCGGTCAAGGTCGTGGTCGCGAAAAGATGCGTAATTATAGGAACGCAGCACCTTGCGCCTGGCTTTCGCTGTCGGCCGCTCCGTGAAGCTCGGCAGCGCGGCTAGGCAGGCGAGACACGGTAGGTTATACTCTTGGGCTCTGCAGAAATCCGTCTGCGGAACTCATATCAAGAGGTCAACATGTACGCGGTCATAAAAACCGGCGGCAAGCAGTATCGCGTTGCTTCCGGCGAAAAAATTAAAGTAGAACAGATTGCTGCGGACGTAGGCCAGGAAATTGTGATCGACCAGGTTCTGGCTGTCGGCAACGGCGCTGAACTGAAGGTTGGTACGCCCCTGGTGTCCGGCGCAACCGTGAAAGCCACTGTCGTGGCCCACGGCAAGCACGACAAGGTGCACATCTTCAAGATGCGCCGTCGCAAGCACTATCAAAAACGCCAAGGCCATCGCCAGCAGTTCACTGAGCTGCAAATCGGTGCGATTGCTGCTTAATCGAAGGAGCTGAGTCATGGCACAGAAAAAAGGCGGCGGCTCTACGCGAAACGGGCGCGATTCCAAGCCAAAGATGCTTGGTGTCAAGGCGTTCGGTGGTGAACTGATCAGCGCTGGCTCGATCATCGTGCGTCAACGCGGTACGCGTTTCCATCCCGGCAACAATGTCGGCGTGGGCAAGGATCACACTTTGTTCGCCTTGGTTGACGGCCACGTGTCTTTTGGCACCAAGGGCGCGTTGTCCAAGTCCACGGTTAATGTGACACCAGCCTGAGGGTCACCTCGGGTCATCTTCGAAGCCCCGCTCTGCCGGGGCTTTGTTGTTTGGGTCTGTACGATGTGCTGCCTTTGACTGCTTTTGCAGTAAGGTCAGCGATTATCAGTCCAAGTGGTACCTCCACGCCGTTTCAGCGGCGCGGTATGCCGGCCTGCATTTGTGCCGACCGGGTTTTGTAAACTGGATATTTCCCATGAAGTTCGTCGACGAAGCCTTTATTGATATTGCTGCAGGTGATGGCGGCAATGGCTGCGTGTCGTTCCGGCACGAAAAGTACAAGGAGTTCGGCGGGCCCAATGGCGGGGACGGTGGACGCGGGGGGCACGTTTTTGCGGTGGCCGATCCCAACCTGAACACGTTGGTCGATTTCCGCTACTCGCGCCGGCACGAGGCCAAGCGGGGTGAGCACGGCATGGGCTCGGACATGTTTGGTGCGGCGGGCAGCGACATCACGCTGAAGATGCCGGTGGGTACCATCATCACCGACGCTGAAACCGGCGAAGTCCTCTATGAACTGCTGACTCCGGGCGAGGTGATCACCATTGCCAAGGGCGGAGACGGTGGCTTTGGAAATATGCGCTTCAAAAGCGCCATCAACCGTGCGCCCCGCCAGAAGACTCCCGGCTGGCCGGGCGAAAAAAAGAACCTGAAGCTGGAGCTGAAGGTGTTGGCGGATGTGGGCCTTTTGGGCATGCCCAATGCGGGTAAGTCCACCTTCATCACCGCAGTGTCGAACGCCCGGCCCAAGATTGCAGACTATCCGTTCACGACGCTTCACCCCAACCTGGGCGTGGTGCGCGTCGGTCCTGAGCAGAGTTTTGTCGTGGCCGACATTCCGGGTCTGATCGAGGGTGCTTCTGAGGGGGCGGGCCTGGGGCATCAGTTTTTGCGCCATCTGCAGCGCACGCGTTTGCTGCTCCACATTGTTGATCTCGCGCCGTTCGATGACGCGGTAGACCCAGTCGCGCAAGCCAAGGCCATCGTGAACGAGCTCAAGAAGTACGACCAGCAGCTCTACAACAAGCCTCGGTGGCTGGTGCTCAACAAGCTCGATATGGTGCCGACCGAAGAGCGCAAGGCGCGCGTGACTGACTTCGTCAAGCGTTTCAAGTGGAAAGGGCCGGTCTTCGAGATCTCGGCACTGACGCGTGAAGGGTGCGAACCTTTGATCCACGCCATCTTCAAGCATGTTCAAGCGGAGCAGCGTATCGAGAACGAGCCGGTCGAGGTGGACCCCCGGTTCGCCGGCGACACGCCGGCCTGATATGGTGCCGGTCTCTGTCCCAATCGCGGCATTTGCTATTTATTTAATAGCTGACGGTGCATATACAAAAAGCACCATCAGCCAAAAACACTGAAAAAATGGCTTCCAGCGTTTTGCGAGATGCCCGCCGCATTGTGGTGAAGGTGGGCTCCAGTCTTGTGACCAATGAAGGGCGCGGCCTCGACGAGACGGCCATCGGCGAGTGGAGCCGGCAGCTGGCCGCGCTGGTGCGCGGCGACGGCGGCGGCGCCCCGCGCGAGGTGGTCATGGTGTCCAGCGGTGCGATTGCCGAGGGCATGAAGCGCCTGGGCTGGACAACCCGGCCACACGAAGTGCACGAGCTGCAGGCCGCCGCTGCCGTAGGCCAGATGGGCCTCGCCCAGATGTACGAAACCAAGTTGCGTGAGCAGGGCATGGGCAGCGCGCAGGTGCTGCTGACCCACGCCGACCTGGCAGACCGTGAGCGTTACCTCAACGCCCGCTCGACGCTCGTGACGCTGCTGCGGTTGGGTGTGGTGCCTGTCATCAACGAAAACGATACGGTCGTCAACGACGAGATCAAATTCGGCGACAACGACACCCTTGGAGCGCTCGTTGCCAATCTTGTAGAGGCTGACGCCCTGATCATTTTGACGGATCAGAAAGGTCTCTACACCGCAGACCCCCGGCGCGATCCGGCGGCGCAGTTTGTGCACGAAGCCAAGGCGGGCGATCCTGCCCTCGAGGCCATGGCCGGTGGTGCAGGTTCCAGCATTGGCAAGGGCGGGATGATTACCAAGATCCTGGCTGCAAAGCGCGCAGCTGGGTCCGGGGCATCCACCGTCATTGCCTGGGGTCGTGAGCCGGACGTGCTCGTACGCCTTTCAGGTGGTGAATCGCTGGGTACGCTGCTGGTGGCCCAGACTCAGAAACAGCAGGCTCGCAAGCAGTGGATGGCTGATCATTTACAGCTGCGGGGGGCTGTAGTGGTTGATGCGGGCGCTGCTGCCAAGGTGCGCGACGAGGGCAAAAGCCTGCTCCCGATCGGCATGACCGCGGTGGAAGGGGATTTCTCGCGCGGCGATGTCATTGCGGTACGCGACGCCACCGGGGTAGAGATTGCACGGGGGCTGGCCAACTACGCCGCGGCCGAAGCGCGGCTGTTGTGCCGCAAGCCATCCGCTGAATTTGAGCGTTTGCTAGGGTACGCGGCAGAGCCGGAAATGGTGCACCGCGACAACATGGTCTTGGCCGCTGGTTGGGCGGGCGCCTGACTGCCCGATACCCCTGTGCGTCAGCTCTGCCAAAAGCTGACCGCGCATTGAACCCGGTGTTTGGCTTTCGCCGACCAGCAGTGAGGGTATTGCGGTCAGGAGCCACCACCCGCCATGTGCTTTTGCGCTCAGCGGTCTGCTGATTGAACCCCCGCTGCCCCGGCGCAGATAAGGCGGCTTTCAGCGAGGATCGGTCGTACTGGGGATGGCGTCCAGTTCACCCGGAATGCTGGTCTGCGGATCTGGATCAAAGCTGGCACCCGGCGGCAGTTCCATGCCCGGGTTCACCAGCATCGAACCCGAACGGAACATCGCGCCCGCGTGCTCGCCTTCGCGCGTGCGCATGCCGCTGCGCAGGTAGCGGTTGCGTTGTTCGTGGCGCGGCAGATAGCGGGCCAGTTCGGTCAGCGCCATTTCATAGACGCCGCGCTTGAACTCCACCACCACGTCCAGTGGCACCCAGTAGTCATTCCAGCGCCAGGCGTCGAATTCCGGATGATTGGTGGCGCGTAGGTTCAGGTCCCAGTCGTGGCCGACCAGCTGCAGCAGATACCAGATCTGTTTCTGGCCCTTGTAGTGGCCGCGGGCATCGCGGCGGATGTACCGGTCTGGCACCTCATAGCGCAACCAGTCACGGGTTCGGGCCACCACGCGAACGTGGTTGGGCAATAATCCCACCTCTTCGTGCAACTCGCGGAACATGGCCTGCTCGGGGGTTTCACCCCGGTCAATGCCACCCTGCGGGAACTGCCAGCTGTGGGTGCGTATGCGCTTGCCCCAGAACACCTGGTTCTTCTGGTTGAGCAGGATGATGCCGACGTTCGGCCGAAAGCCGTCCCGGTCAAGCATAATCAAACCCCAAATTTTTAAACTGCGTCCATTATGCACGGCGCCCAGCGCGCGGCAAGTGGACCGCTTCGTTCTGCCCGAACCCGCCGCCGATGAAAGCCTCCCAATTCTTTATTTCCACCCTGAAGGAAGCTCCGGCTGACGCCGAAGTCGTGAGCCACAAGCTCATGATGCGGGCCGGCCTGATCAAGAAACTGGGCGCTGGCATCTACAACTACATGCCCATGGGCCTGCGGGTGATCCGCAAGGTCGAAGCCATCGTGCGTGAAGAAATGAATCGGGCCGGCGCCGTGGAGCTGACCATGCCTGTGGTGCAGCCGGCCGAGCTGTGGCAGGAAACCGGCCGCTTCGACAAGATGGGCCCTGAACTGCTCCGAATCCAGGACCGCCATGGCCGGGATTTCGTCGTGCAGCCCACCAGTGAAGAAGTGATCACTGACATCGCACGGCAGGAACTGCGCAGCTACAAGCAGCTGCCCAAGAACTTCTACCAGATCCAGACCAAGTTCCGCGATGAGCGCCGCCCGCGCTTTGGCCTGATGCGTGGCCGCGAGTTCATCATGAAGGACGCCTACAGCTTTGACCGCGACCAGGTGGCCGCCAAGGCCAGCTACCAGGTCATGGCCAAGGCCTACCGGCAGATCTTCGACCGCTTCGGGCTGACCTACCGCGCAGTGGCCGCCGACAGTGGCGCCATCGGCGGCGACCTGAGTGAGGAGTTCCAGGTAATCGCCGCTACCGGCGAAGACGCCATCGTCTACTGCCCGCAAAGCGACTACGCGGCCAACATGGAAAAGGCAGAGGCGCTGGCACCGGCCGGGCCGCGCGGCGGCGCCAGCCAGGCCATGACCAAAACAACAACGCCCGGCAAGAGCACCTGCGCGGATGTGGCGGAGCTGCTGGGCGTGCCGCTCCACACCACCGTCAAGTCGCTGGTACTGGCCACGGACGAAACCAGCGAAGCTGGCGAGATCGTCAAGACCCAGGTGTGGCTCCTGCTGCTGCGCGGCGATCACGACATGAACGAGATCAAGGTATCCAAGGTGCCGGGCCTCGCCGGGTTCCGGTTTGCCACGCTGGGTGAAATCGATGAGCACTTCGGATGCAAACCGGGCTACCTGGGTCCTATCGGTCTGAAAAAGCCCTTGAAGATCGTGGCCGACCGCGAAGTCGCCCTGATGGCCGACTGGATCTGCGGTGCCAACGAGCCCGATTTCCATATCACTGGCGTGAACTGGGGCCGCGACCTGCCCGAGCCGGATGCTGTGGCAGACCTGCGCAATGTGGTGGCGGGCGACAAATCTCCCGATGGACAGGGTGAACTTGCCATCGAACGCGGCATCGAAGTGGGCCATGTGTTCTATCTGGGCACCAAGTACAGCCGCGCCATGAACGCCACCTTCCTCGATGAAAACGGCAAGCCCCAGCCGCTGGAAATGGGTTGCTACGGCATTGGCGTCACGCGCCTGCCTGCCGCTGCCATCGAGCAGAACCACGATGAGCGCGGCATCATCTGGCCCGACGCGATTGCACCCTTCACCGTGGTCATCTGCCCCGTCGGCATGGACCGCAGCGAAGCCGTCAAGGCGACTGCCGAGTCGCTGTATGCCGACCTGATGGCAGCCGGTGTGGACGTGATCCTCGACGACCGCGGCGAGCGCCCCGGCGCCATGTTTGCCGACTGGGAGCTCATTGGCGTACCGCATCGCGTGACGATTGGCGACAAGAGCCTGAAGGAAGGCATGGTCGAGTACCAGAACCGTCGCGACGCCGCAGCCACCAAGGTGGCCACGGCAGACATACTGGCCCACTTGAAGGGCCGCATGGCCGTATGACGGCGGCGTGGGACCTGGCAGGCCGCAGTGGCGCCACCGATGCGCACAGGGTGTCGCGTCGCGGGCTGTTGCTGGCGGCATCCTCGGCAGCAGTTCCGGCGGGTTGGCTGGCCATGCCTGCCGTTGCCTATGCCGGAGGCCAGCTCGAAGAGCCGCTGATGGACTCGGTACGCACCGCGCTCAGCTCGGCCATCGCCAACCAGGCCCCGCCCGAGCCCGAATTTTTCAGCACTGAATCCCGCCTGCACTATCTGCGCTGGTTGGGCACGATGAGTGACCGCCTGCGCCGCCGCAAGCCGGAGTGGGAAGTGCGCCGCGATTTCCTGCAGACGGTCTGGTACGAGGCCAAGCGGGCCGGGCTCGATGTATCGCTGGTCCTGGGGCTCATCCAGGTGGAAAGCGCTTTCCGCAAGTTTGCAGTGTCCAGCGTGGGCGCGCGCGGCTACATGCAGGTGATGCCGTTCTGGACCCGTGTCATCGGCGATGGCGATCCGGGCAAGCTTTTCCACATGCAGACCAACCTGCGTTTTGGCTGCGTGATCCTGAGGCACTACATCGACCGCGAACGCGGTGACCTGTTCATGGCGCTGGGGCGCTACAACGGCAGCCGGGGGCGCTCGCCGTACCCCGACGCCGTGTTCGGTGCGCAGCGCCAGTGGCTCTTTGGCGAGCCTGGCAAACAGTTACCCGCTGCATAGGTCTGCTGCCCCGGGCATGGGACTGGCCGGGCATGGCCCCTGCTGTAGTCGCTCAGGAACCCTGGATCAGGGCTGCGCTGGCAGCGTCCGCCGCAGGACTGGTGGCAGTGCCCACCCGCGAGACCATGACCTGGTCGATCCGGTAGCTGTCCACGTCCAGCACTTCAAACTTGTAGCCGCCCCAGGTCACGCTGTCGGTGCGGCGCGGCACACGGCGCAGCATCACCATCAGGAAGCCCGCAAGGGTCTCGTACTGGTCCGCATGGGGCAGCTCGTCAAGCGACAGCGCGTGCAGCACATCCTGCACCGGCGTCACGCCGTCGATCAGCCAGGAGTTCTCGTCGCGGCGCACGATCTGCTCTTCATCGGCGGGGCCCACCAGATCGCCCATCACCGTGCTCATCACGTCGTTCAGTGTGACGACGCCCACCACCAGGCTGTACTCGTTGACGATCACGGCAAAGTCTTCGTGCACATGGCGGAACTGCTCCAGCACTTCGGACAGCGTGAGCCGGTCGGGCACGATAAGCACCTTGCGCACCAGGCTGTCGTCGGCCAGCGAGATGGGCTGGTTGTTCAGCACGCGCTGGAACAAATCCTTCGCGTCCACATAGCCCACCACATGGTCGATGTCGCCCTCGCATACGGGGTAGGTCGAAAAGGGTTCCGCCGCAATGCGCAGGCGGATCACGGCATCGGGCTCGTCCCGCAGGAAGAAGGCCACCCGGTCGCGCGGCGACATGGCGCTGGAGACCATGCGCGTATCGAGCTCGAACACGTTGGTGATGACCTGCTGCTCGCGCGCAGCCAGCACGCCCGCGCGCGCGCCAGCTTCCATCATGGCCAGGATGTCGTCCGAGGTGATGCGGTCATCGCGCAACGACGACAGGCCGAGCGCGCGGAACAGCATGTCGGCACCGCGGCTGTAGAACCACACCAGCGGGCGCAGCAGCGTCATGCACCACGACATGGGCTGCGCCAGCCGCACCGCCAGCCGCTCGGGGTCGGCCATGCCCAGCCGCTTGGGGAATAGGTCGGCAAACAGGATGAACAGCGAGGTGATGACGAGGAACGACACCAGGAACCCGGCAGTCTGCGCCGTGGCATCACTCAACCACAGGCCGAACAGCGCCGCAAAGTGCGGGCTCAGTGCCCCTTCGCCTACGATACCGCCGAGGATGGCCACCGCGTTCTGCCCCACCTGCACCACCGTGAAGTAGTCGCTGGGTTGCTCCTGCATGCGCAGCACCCGGTCGGCTTGTGGCACCCCTTCATCAGCCATCTGCCTCAGCCGCAAGCGGCGTGCGGCCGCGAGCGAAATCTCTGCCATCGAGAAAAACGCGCTGGCTGCGATGAGGATCAGGATGACGAAAAGGCTTTGCGAAAGGGTCATGGGCAAGGGCAGGGCGTGCAGGGCACAGGTGTGTCAAGTGTATCTGCCACCCCTGTGCCCATGCGGTGCCAGGGCCGTCGCCCGGCCAATGACTGGTGCGGCGGCCTGGTCGAATCGTCGGGTGGTTACTGCACGAAACCGATGCGGCCGCGCCCGGATGCGGCCCGGGGCAGATCCGCCACTTCCACCGTGGAGCGCCGGTCCAGCCGCGCATTGCCAAAACCGGTCATGAGTGCGCGGCGCATCTCGCGCGGTGGCATCTGGGCCAGCTGGTCCAGCACGTCGCCCGAGGGCTCCGGGTCAATCAGCCGCCCCCAGTCGTGTCCAGCGCGGATGCCCGCATACAGATTGCGGGCGATGGTGCGGGCCTGGTCCAGCGTGGGTGCGTCCACCTCGAACACGTTCATGCGGTTCAGGATCGGGTCGGGGATACCGCGGGCATCGTTTGCGGTGGTGATCCAGATGACCTGGCTGGCGTCAATGGCCACCTCGGCAAACTCGTCGGTGAAGCTCTGGGCGGTATCGTGTTCCAGCAGGCTGTACAGCGCGCCCAGCGGGTCGTACTGCGCGTCGCCGCTGGCCTTGTCGATCTCGTCCACCACGATCACCGGATTGGCGTATTCCCCCTCCACCAAGGCCTCGAACACCTTGCCGGGCCGCGCGCCCTTCCACTGCGCGGACGAGCCCGACAGCAGCCAGCCCGCGGTCATGGAGCTCATGGGCAGCAGGTTCATGCCGGTGCCGAGCAGCTCGGCCAGATGGCGAGCAAAGTGGGTTTTGCCGATGCCCGGCGGGCCGAGCAGCAGCATGGGCGTGACTTCCAGGCCATCGCTACTGTCTTGCGCCAGTGCCACATGGCGCCGCACGTCGTCCAGCACATCGGTGAAGTTGGGCAGCTGCTCATACAGGCTGGCCATGTCGGGGATGCCCGCAGGCTTGACCTGAAAGCGCTCCGGGCCGCGTTCGAGCATGCGTTCGTACACGGTGCGCAGGGTTTCGTATTCGCGCTGGTTGCAGGACTCCTGCAGCCGCGAGAGCTTGCGCTCGACGTCGCCGGGGTGGAACACATTGCGCATCTGGGCCACCGGAATGCGCAGGGCCGGCGACTGGGGAACAAGGCTATGGCTGGTCATTGCATGCTCCTTCGTGATGTGGGTCACGCTTTCATTCAAGCACACAACATGCCCGCCGCAGTACCGGAAAAGACCTGATCTGGTGCGTCTGTTGCGGCAATGCGCCATGCCTTTGCCCCACGCCTTGGCACCATGCCTTGGCACCGTTCCTTCGCCACTGCACCTGGGCAGCAAAAAGCCGCCCGAAGGCGGCTTGTCTTGCGAGGGGCGCGAAGCCCCGTGCGCGGGCTATCAGCCTTCGGTGCCCAGCACCTGCTTGAGTTCGCCGGATTCGTACATCTCCATCATGATGTCCGAGCCGCCGATGAATTCGCCCTTGACGTACAGCTGCGGGATGGTGGGCCAGTTGCTGTATTCCTTGATGCCCTGGCGGATGGCGTCGTCTTCCAGCACATTCACGGTGACCACGCTCTTGGGGTCCACGCCGCAGGCCTTCAGGATCTGGATGGCGCGGCCCGAGAAGCCGCACATGGGGAAGCTGGCGCTGCCCTTCATGAAAAGCAGGACCTCGCTGGATTTGACGAGGGTGTTGATGCGTTGCTGGGTGTCGCTCATGGGAATGCTCCTTGAAAGGGTTGGCTTGCAACCGTGGGGTGGCTGCGGCCGGAATCGGGTCGGATGGGTGGATTATTTCACTGTCTCGCAGGTGGGGGCACCCCAGCCGGTTTCACCCCACTGCCTTCTTGCCATCGCATCTCTTTCGTGCTCTCAGCCCGGCCAGCGGCCGCCGGTGCAACGCGCAATGCCCGAAAGGTCGTCCCGGCTCCGGACGTCGGCAAACCCGCGGTCTACCAGGAGGGCCTGCACTGCGGCCGACTGGTCGTGACCGTGCTCCAGCAGCAGCCAGCCGCCCGCCACCAGGTGGTCTGGCGCCTGCCGGATGATGGTGCGGAGGTCCTGCAGCCCATCGGCCCCGCTGGCCAGGGCTTGCAGCGGCTCGTGCGTCAGGGCGGCCAGGTGCGGGTCGTCCGCGGCGATGTAGGGCGGATTCGAGACGATCAGGTCAAACGGACCGCCCGCCTCACGGTCCAGCCCCGCCAGCCAGTTGCCCCATGCAAACCGCACCGGCAGGCCGAGCCGCCCGGCGTTGGCGCGCGCCACGGCCAGTGCGTCCTCGCTCGCGTCCACCGCCAGCACCTGCGCATGCGGGCACTGGTGCTGTAGCGCCAGCGCAATGGCGCCGCTGCCGGTGCCCAGGTCCACGATGCGCGGCGCGGGCTGTGGCAGGGCCAGCATCAAAGCCCAGTCCACCAGCGTCTCGGTGTCGGGCCGGGGGTCGAGCACGCGGGCGTCCACCTGTAGTGGCAGGCCGTAGAACTCCTTGTGACCTGTGAGGTAGGCCACAGGCTCGCCGGCCAGCCGGCGCTGGCACAGCGTGGCAAAGCGGGCCTGGGTGTCGGGCTCCAGCGGGTCGGTGTCGTGTGCCAGCAGCCAGGCGCGGCCCGCGTCGGGGCGCGCGAGCACATGCAGCAGCAGCAGTTGGGCGTCGATGCGCGCCAGGCCCTGCGCCTGTGCCTGGGCCAGCGCCTGTGCGATCTGGTAGGAGGGCTGGTTCACTATGATTTTGATAGCTACAGGGGATGATGAAACGGGGGCTACCGGCCAATATGGCCAAAAAATGGCTTGCGTCAGCCGTTGGTGCCCGTTTCCAGCTCTTCCAGCTGCTCGGCCTCGCGCGCATGGGCAAGCGCCTGCAACACGTCGCCCAGATCGCCTTCCATCACCGCCAGCAATTTGTACAGCGTGAGGTTGATGCGGTGGTCGGTCAGCCGCCCCTGCGGGAAGTTGTAGGTGCGGATGCGGTCGCTGCGGTCGCCGCTGCCGATCAGGCCCTTGCGCAGCGCGGCTTCCTTGGCGGCGCGCTCGCTGCGCTCTTTCTCCTGGATGCGGGCTTGCAGCACTTGCAGCGCCTTGGCCTTGTTGGCGTGCTGGCTGCGGCCGTCCTGGCATTCGGCCACGATGCCGGTAGGCAAGTGCACTACGCGCACGGCCGAATCGGTCTTGTTGATGTGCTGACCGCCCGCGCCGCTGGCGCGGAAGGTGTCGATGCGCAGGTCGGCCGGGTTGAGCTTGATGGCTTCGTGCTCGTCGGGCTCGGGCATCACGGCCACGGTACAGGCGCTGGTGTGGATGCGACCCTGCGTTTCGGTGGCGGGCACGCGCTGCACGCGGTGGCCGCCGGATTCGAACTTGAGCGCGCCGTAGACCCCGCTACCGGAGGGGCCCGTGCCGGGCTGACCTTCGATGCGCAGCACGATTTCCTTGTAGCCGCCCAGCTCGGCCGCGTTCTCGCTGACTACCTCCACCTTCCAGCCCACGTTGGCGGCGTAGCGGGTGTACATGCGGGTGATGTCGCCGGCAAACAGGGCCGATTCGTCGCCACCGGTGCCTGCGCGGATTTCCACAAACGCGTTGCGCGCGTCGTCGGGGTCCTTGGGCAACAGCAGGCGCTGCAGTTCGTCTTCCAGCTGGAGCAGCTCGGCCTCTGCACTCGTGATTTCTTCCTGCGCCATCTCGGCCATGTCGGGCGAATCGGCAGAAGACACCAGCATCTCACGCGCGCCCGCAAGGTCGGCCTCGCGCTGCTGGTAGCGGGCGTAGCGCCCTGCGACCTGCGTGACCTCGGCATGCTCGACGGAGATGCGCCGGTACTGCGCCATGTCGCTCATGATGTCTTCGCGCGAGAGCAGGAAGTCGAGTTCGCCCAGGCGCTGTGCGTAGCGCTCCAGCTGGGTTCGGAGGAAGGGTTTCATGGCGTTCTGGAAAATGGGTTTGCTACGAATATTGTAGCTAAAGGTGCTTGTGATTCAAGGACCTTGGGCCGATTTGGCTTCAAATCGGTGCGGCGGAGCGGGCGAGCGCCGCTACAGGCCGTTGTGGCTGCCGGTCTTGGTCTGCGAGCGCAGGAACAGGCGCGAAACGGTCTGTGCCGTCTGGGCGCGCATCTCGGCGTCGCCCGCGCGCAGCTCGGCCAGGGTGCCGTGCAGCATCTTCTGCGTGAGGCCGCGCGAGAGGGCTTCGAGCACGGCGTCCATGTCTTCGCCCTTGGCCAGCAGCTTCTTGGCGCGGGCGATTTCCAGGGCGCGCCATTCGTCCGTCTGGGCGTTGAGCTGCTGGATCAGCGGCACCACGCCGCCTTCGCCCAGGGCCGGGCTGCGCAGCTCCATCCAGTGCATGAAGCTCTGCACGCCCGCGTCGATGATGGCTTCGGCCTGTGCCACGGCGGCCTGGCGGTTGGCCTGAGCGGTCTGCACCACGCTGGCCAGGTCGTCCACGGTGTACAGGTACACGTCGCCCAGGGCTTTCACCTCGGGCTCGATGTCGCGCGGCACGGCCAGGTCGACCATGAACATGGGGCGGTGGCGGCGTTTCTTGAGCGCGCGCTCCACTGCGCCCAGGCCAATGATGGGCAGGCTGCTGGCGGTGCAGCTGATGACGGCGTCAAACTCGTGCAGGCGTTCGGGCAGGTCGGCCAGGCGCATCACTTCACCGCCGAAGCGGGTAGCCAGCTTCTCGCCGCGCTCCAGGGTGCGGTTGGCGATGGCGATGGCCTTCGGGTTCTTGGCGGCAAAGTGCGTGGCGCACAGCTCGATCATTTCGCCCGCGCCCACGAACAGCACCTTGGTTTCGGTCAGATCTTCAAACAGCTGGCTGGCCAAGCGCACGGCCGCGGCCGCCATGCTGATGCTGTGCGCGCCGATTTCGGTGCTGGTACGCACTTCCTTGGCCACCGCAAAGCTGCGCTGGAACAGCTGGTTGAGTGTGGTGCCCAGTGCACCGGCCGTTTCGGCGGCGCGCACGGCGTCTTTCATCTGGCCCAGGATCTGGGCCTCGCCCAGCACCATCGAATCCAGCCCGCTGGCCACGCGAAAGGCGTGGCGGGCCACCAGGCTGTCTTCGAGCGTGTACGAGTGCGATGCCAGCAGCGAGGGGCTGACGCCGCCGCTGTGCGCCAGCCAGCCCAGCGTGTGCTCCATGGCGGGCTGCTCGCCCGCGCAGTAGATTTCGGTGCGGTTGCAGGTGGAGATGATGGCGGTTTCCACCCCCGGATGGCGGCCCGCACCGCCGCCAGAGGTGCCCAGCGACTGGCGCAGGCCGTGCAGCGTGGGGGCGATCTGGTCGAGCGCGAACGCGAACTTTCCGCGCAGGTCGAGCGGCGCGGTGTGGTGGTTGATGCCGAGGGCCCAGACTGCCATGGTGGCCCGATTATAAAATTGTTGGCCCCATCCGGCTTGCCAGTCGCTGCAAGACTTGATGTGGGTCAATTCCATGGGCCCGCTCGACATCCTCAACCACCTGCTCAACTTCTCGGCGCCTGCCGCTGCGCTGGCGCTGGCCGTGGTGCTATGCGGGCGTTTCTTCGGTGCCAAAGGCGCCGCTGCCGGGCCGCGCTGGCGCCAGTTCGCCATCGTCTTTGCCGTGGGGCTGGCGGTGCTGGCCGGCGGGCTGGTGCTGTGGGGGCGCGACGGCAAGATGCTGACCTATGCAGCACTGGTGGTGGCTACGGCCACCTGCCAGTGGGTGCTGGTGCGCGGCTGGAAGGGCTGAGCGGCGCCGCCGGAGCGGCGGGGCTCCAGATCTTCAACGTACGGCACGCCTTGAATGCACCGCTGCTCTGGTAGCCTTTGGTAACGGCGCGGCAGAGCGTGCGCGCCGGCGATTTACCCGCGTCTTTTCGACGCTGCCATTTCCCAACAACACTGACGGCCACCGTCTGGAGACACCGATGAAGCTCATCCGTTCCTGCCTTGCACTTGCTGCGGGCGTTGTCCTGTCGCTCACTGCCCACGCGCAGGCGTTTCCGTCCAAGCCGGTGCGCATCGTCATCGGCTTTCCGGCGGGTGGCCCGCTGGACCAGCATGCCCGCCTGCTCACCGACAAGCTGCAGGGCGTGCTGGGCCAGCCGGTGGTGCTGGACTACAAGGCGGGCGCAGGCGGCACCGTGGGCGCGCAGGATGTGATGAAGGCACCGCCCGACGGCCATACCCTGATGCTGGCCAACACCGGCGTCATGGTGATCAACCCGGGCCTGTACACCCGCCTGCCGTACTCCACGCTCAAGGATTTCGTGCCGATTGCGCGCACCGCCATGCAGCCGCTGGCGCTGCTGGTCAACCCCAACGTGCCAGCCAAGAGCCTCAAGGAGTTCATGGACTACGCACGGTCCAAGCCGGGGCAGATCAATTTTGGTTCGGCCGGCAATGGCGGCATCAGCCACCTGGTGCCCGAGATGTTCAAGACCGCCACCGGCCTGTTCATGGTGCACATCCCGTACCGCGGCAGCGCCCCGGCGTTCACCGACCTGATGGGCGGGCAGGTGCAGTTCATGGCCGAGAGCATTCCGCAGGCCGCCGCGTACCACAAGCAGGGCAAGGTGCGCGCCCTGGCCGTGACCAGCCGCGAGCGCAACCCCGCGCTGCCCGATGTGCCTACTGTGATCGAGAGCGGCATCAAGGGCTTTGAGGTGGTCGGGTTCTACGGCTTCCTGGCGCCCGCCGGCACGCCCAAAGACGTGGTCGCCAAGCTCAGCGATGCCTTTGGCCAGGTGATGCAGATGCCCGATGTGCGCAACCGCATGGT
>LNEG01000096.1 GCA_001464865.1 Burkholderiales bacterium Ga0074133 | reverse complement strand
ATAGATGGCCAGCGCTTCTACCCCGTGCTGTTAGCGCAGCGCTTTCTCAAGATAGGGCCGAAACGCAGCAAGCGTGGTTTTCAGGGTGGCAATGTCGGGGTTGAGCCCTGCGAGATCGGGGGCCGTGTACTCGGGATTCTGTGCCGTAAAAGAGCTCATCAGGGCTGTGCCAAACGGCACCACCCCGAGTTGCAGCAGCCGCAGCATTTCCGGGCCGGGCACACCGGCACGGTCAAACGGAACGATCTCTGCGTCGTAGCGGCCGCCGCTCAGGCGCTCGAGGTCCCGGGTCCAGAACGGCTCTTCCTGGCGGTTGTACTGGCTGAGCGAAGCCAAACCGCCCACGATGCGCAGCTTGAGGGGCGCGGACGGCACGACCGCCGTCTGCATGCCAGCGGCTGGACCCGCGGCGAACCCCGATGAAGGCACGCAAACCATCCGCCAGAAGCCATGCTGCGTAACGGCCTGAACGCGATGCAGTAGTGGTGGAAACGTACATGGGATGAAGCCTGCTGAAAAGTCACTGGCGCGCATCACGCACAGCTGCGCCCCCCATTGTCATCAAATGTACGGGCATCCACGCCCACTGTCGGAAAAACACCACTGGCTGCGCACCAAAGGATCGTTTGCAGCCGCCAGACTTGCCGCGAACCTCGCACGCCCGCGGGGGCCGGTGCAGCAGCCCCACCCGCAGGGCGCCAGGCTACCCGCCTTCAGAAGGTACCGGGGTAGGCGCCTCCGTCCGCCAGGATGTTCTGGCCCGTCATGTAGGCGGCATGCGTGCTGCACAGGAAAGCACAGATGGCACCGAACTCCTGCGCTGTGCCGTAGCGCCCTGCCGGGATCTGCGCCTGCTGTGCACGCCGCACGTCCTCGACGTCCTTGCCAGCCTTGCTGGCAGCCGCTGAAACAGTGGCCGCCAGCCGGTCTGTATCGAACTTTCCGGGGAGCAGGTTGTTGATGGTGACGCCCCTGGCGGCGATGGCGCTGCGGGACGCACCCGCCACAAAACCGGTCAGCCCGCTGCGGGCGCCGTTGGACAGGCCCAGGATGTCAATGGGCGCCTTCACGGCGCTGGAGGTGATGTTGACGATGCGACCGAAGCCCCGCGCAGCCATGCCATCCACCGTCGCCTTGATCAGCTCGATGGGGGTCAGCATGTTCGCATCCACCGCCTTGATCCATGCTTCACGGTCCCAGTCGCGGAAGTCGCCGGTGGGGGGGCCGCCGGCATTGGTCACCACGATGTCGAAGTCGCGCCCGGGGCCGCCAGCAGCGGCAAACACGGCATCGCGCCCGGCCACCGTGGTGATGTCGGCCGCTACCGCAACGACCCTCGCTCCCGAAGCCTGGGCTTCAGCGGCCAGGCGCGTTGCAGCATCTGCCAGCGCCTGCGCGTTTCGAGCGTTGATGACCACGTTGACGCCCTCGTGCACCAGCGCCAGCGCGCATCCGTAGCCCAGCCCCTTGCTCGCGCCACACACCAGCGCCCATTTGCCTGCAATACCCAAATCCATAACAATCTCCGATCGTGTTGCTGCCGGTGGCAGCGCGCCGAAATCATAAAGGGAGGGGTCTGCCATGAAGTGGCTGGAACGCAGCGGCACTGCCGTCAGCATGGTTCTGATCGTCTGGGGCTTTCTGGCGAGCAGCGCTCAAGCGCAGGACACAGCTGTGGTGAAACGCGCGACGCAGTTGCGCGACGCCCCCTCAGACAGCGGCGCAAGCGTCGCTCCGCTGGAAGTCAACTCTGTGGTGACGCGCAGCAACCAGCGCAAGGGCCCCTGGACCAAGGTGCAAACGCAGCAAGGCATCAGCGGCTGGGTGCACATGTTCGACCTGGGACCGCAGGCTGGCAGCGCGGCCACGCCCAGCGGAGCCGGTGGCAACGCGGCCGCGGGGGGTCTGCGCAGCCTCGGCGGGCTGTTCGGCGGCAGCAGTGGCTCCCAGACCACGGCGACCTCCACCATTGGCTTGCGAGGCCTGGGCGCCGAAGACATTGCCAACGCGCAACCCAACCCTGCGGCCGTCGGCCAGGCTGAGAACCTGCGGGTCAGCGGCGACCAGGCGCGCCAGTTCGCGGCGAGTGCCGCGCTGCAACCCCGCCAGATAGCTCCACTGGCCGAACCACCACGCCCCACGGACGGATCCCGTTCGGGTGCTACGGGCTCTACGGCCAACCCGTCAGACCCGAACTTCAGCCCCAATTGAGGAGCCCGGCCATGCCCACACCCCTGATCACCGCGGCGCGCCGACCACTGGCCGCGGCTGCCTGCGCCTTCAGTGTGCTGGCCCTGGCACCCGCCACCGGCCAGGCCCAGAATCTTCTGAACATGCTCAACGGAGGCCTGCTCAATGCCGTCACAGGCACCACCAGTGCGCCCCAGGGTGACGATCTGGTGAGCCTGCTGTCGCGTTCGGTGGACAACATTGATGAGGCGCGCGAGATCCAGATCGGGCGGCAACTTGCCGCGGTGCTGCTGGGCAGCAAGCCACTGCACCCGGACATGGCGCTGCAGCGCTATGTGAACCAGCTGGGCCGGTGGATCAGCCTGCAGTCCGAGCGGCCCCAGTTACCCTGGACGTTTGCCGTGCTCGACGACCCGGGCTACAACGCTTTTGCTGCACCGGGTGGCTATGTCTTCGTGACCAAGGGCCTCATAGACCGCTGCGCCGACGAGGCAGAGCTGGCCGGCATCCTGGCGCATGAGATCGCGCATGTAACGGCCAGGCACCACCTGCACGCCATGCGCAAGACCGCCCAGTCGGGCGTGCTCACCCAGCTGCTGGCTTCGCAGATCAAGACGAATGCGGTGGGCAACCTGGTGACCTCGCAGTTCCTGGCGCTGGGCCGCAACCTGTATGCACGCGGCCTGGATCAGGCCGACGAATACGATGCAGACCGCAGTGGCGTGGCACTGGCCACAAGGGCGGGATTTGATCCATACGGGCTGGTAGCCGTACTGCAACAGCTGCGCACTGCCACCCCGGACAACCCCATGTTCAGCCTGGCATTGGCCACACACCCGCCAGCACAGGCGCGGCTGGATCAGCTGGAAGCTGCCATGGGCCGCAACCTGGATGCGTTCACGGGCGGTGCGGCCATCACGGTGGCGCAGCGCATGGCTCCAAAACCTGCTGCAACGCCCTTGGCGCCCTCTGGCGCACAGCCGGCTACCACCGGTGCACCCGCACGCAAGGCAACGCCGCCTGCGCCGCCGAAAAAAAAGGCGTCCTGAGAACCCGGCGCAGCGATGTACGCGCGGGTCAGCCAGGCCGCGCGGCGCTCCCCCCCCGTCATCCGGCTGGCCGATGCGCCATGCGGGTGAACACGAAGATGCCGGTGATCACCAACGCCGTACCGGCAGCCACCCACACGGTGAATGGCTCGCCCAATATCCAGATGCCCATGAGAATGGTGGACAAGGGTCCCACCATGCCAGTCTGGGCGGCCATGCCTGCGCCAATGCGCTCTATGGCCATCATCACCATCAGTACCGGCGCAGCGGTACACAAGGTGGCGTTCAGAACCGACAGCCAGAGGACCTCGGGCGCAACCACCGCGGCACTGAAGGGGCGCAGCACAGCAAACTGCAACAGGCACAGCAGGCACGCCACAGTGGTTGCCAGCCCTACCAGGCGCAGCGAGCCGAGCCGCTGCACCATCTCGCCGCTGTAGACGAGGTAGATCGCGTAGCTGACAGCACTGAGGAACACGAACAGCGTGCCCAGCGCCGCGTTCGTGCCCTGCAGGTTGGCCTCATGCCCAAACACCAGCAGTACGCCGCAGTAACTCACCAGCATGCCCACAGCCTGGCCCCAGCGGATACCGCGCCCGTACAGGGCCCAGCCGAGCAGCACCACCAGCGTCGGGTTGAGGTACAGGATCAGCCGCTCCAGGCTGGCGCTGATGTACGCCAGCCCGGCAAAGTCCAGAAAGCTCGCCAGGTAGTACCCCGTGAACCCAAGTCCCAGCACGCCCAGCCAGTCCTTGCGCGACAGCGGTGGCTTGCCCCGGCTGGCCCACCAGGCCATGACGGCAAAGATGGGCAGCGCAAACAGCATGCGATACATGATGAGGGTGACCGCATCGACGCCATAGCGGTATGCCAGCTTGACGATGATGGCCTTGCCGCTGAATGCGATGGAGCCGAACACCGCCAGAAGCAATCCGGTTGCTACACTTTTTCTAGCTATCTGGGCATTATTTGATTGGGCTTGAGGCACTTTTCTATGTTCCTGGGAACGGTACACATCTGGCAGACGGGTGACCTGCTTGCCAGCCACCAGGCGTCAGCCGGGAAACCTGCCGGAGCCTTGTCACCAAGCCCGGCTTCCGGGAAGGCGCAGGGCAGCTTTCGGGGCAGAGATACCTCATGCGGGGCAAGGTCCATAGTGTGTCACCCCGCCCACCCGTCTGCCGTAGAGGCTGTGTGTGAGCCCCACCGCCATCCGCGAAGGCTTGGGCAACGGGTGTCACAAGGTGGCAGACCCGTTGGGTCGGACGCAGCGTCACTCGGAATGTTTGCGGAACACACGATGGTGCAGCCGGCGCAGCGACCACCACACGCCCGCCGCCACCAGCGGGATGGCAACCGCTGCAGTGGTTTCTGGTGAAAACGGCCAGCCCAGCGGCTTGGCCCCCTTGGCCAGGTAGCTGACCAGGCCAACGATGTAGTACGTGATGGCCGCCACCGACAGACCTTCCACCGTGGACTGCATCTTGAGCTGCAGGTCCTGCCTGTGGTTCATGGTGGTCAGCAGGGCCTGGCTGCTCTGCTGTTGCTCGATCTCCACCCGCGTGCGCAACAGGTTGCTCATGCGCGAAACCCGCTGCGACAGCGCATCCTGCCGCCGGGTTGCCCATTCGCAGGTGCTGCGCGCAGGCGTCAGCCGGCGGTCCATGAACTCGCGGATTGTTTGCATGCCCGCCAGCCGCGACTCGGCAATGTCCTCGATGCGCTTGTCCAGCAATTCGAAGTAGGCGCTGCTGGCCGAAAAGCGCGAATGCGTGGCAGCGTACTGGCTTTCCACCTGTCCGGCCAGGCGCGTCAGCCGGTCTAGAAGCGCAGGTTCAGCGTCCCGGTTGGCTGTTCGGATGGCATTGGCCAGCTCAGCCAGTTCGCGCTCTGCAAAGGCCAGCACGCTGGAGGCCTCGCGGGCCGCGGGCAGGCCAAGCAGTGCAGCCATGCGGTAGGTTTCAATTTCCAGCAGCCGCTGCACCAGCCGGCCCAGACGGCGCGGCGCCATGCCCCCTGCGAGCAGCACCATGCGCGAAAAGCCGTCGGGGTGAATGGCAAAGTCGGTATAGACCTCGCCATGGCCATCGGCCACGGTGGATGCCACCAGCGTGTCTTCATGCAGCACATGCTTGACCAGGGAACCCGAGCCAAAAGACTGGGTGGGCAGCACCCACAGGTTCAGGCTGCACAGGCACTGCCCCGGCAGCGCCGACAGCCAGTCGCGCGGCACGGCCTCGCTCGCGCTGACCGGCTCACGCTCGCCAAAGGCCTCCACGGTGGCTGGCACCATGAAGGTCCACGAGACAAACTCTGTGTGCATCTCCCAGCGCAGGCGGTACGCCCCCAGGTCCATGCGCAGATGGGTGGTCTGTGCATCGGGCAGTGCAAGGTGATGGTTGCGCAGCAAATCGGCGACATGGGCGCGGCTGGCCTCGCGGCCGTCGGCATCGGCCAGCATCACGATGTGGGCAATGGCCAGCGGAGCCGTCATGGCCTCGGGCGGGCGGGCGTGGATTTCGTTGTGCAGCATCGCCCGGTGGGGATGCTGCGCGGGATGAAATGGAGTGGACATGCGGACCTCTGCACGAGATTGTCCACTGGCAGGTACTGCACGTTGCCAAAAGGCCTGCCCAAAAAACAACGGCACCCGAAGGTGCCGTTGCCGTGATGCCTCGCCGTAAGGGCTTGGCACAAAGCCGATCAGTCGTCGACGAAAGCTTCTTCGCGCTTGTTCTTCACCGATGGCAGCAGCACGATGATGAGCAGCAGCGCAGCGGCAGCCAGCAAGCCGGCGGACAGCGGACGCGTGACAAACACGCTCCAGTCGCCACGCGACAGCAGCAAGGCACGGCGCAGGTTCTCTTCCATCATCGGCCCCAGGATGAAGCCCAGCAGCAAGGGGGCAGGCTCAGTGCCAAGCTTGTGGAAGATGTAGCCCACCAGGCCGAAGGCGCCAACCATCCAGATGTCCCAGGTGTTGTTGTTGGTGGAGTACACCCCCACCGCGCAGAACAGCACGATGGATGGATACAGCCAGCGATAGGGCACCGTCAGCAGCTTGATCCAGATGCCGATCAGCGGCAGGTTCAGAACAATCAGCATGGCATTGCCGAGCCACATCGATGCGATCAGGCCCCAGAACAGTTCGGGGTTGCTGGTCATCACCTGGGGACCAGGCTGGATGTTGTGGATGGTCATCGCGCCCACCATCAGCGCCATCACGGCGTTGGGAGGAATGCCCAGCGTGAGCAGCGGGATGAAGGAGGTCTGCGAACCAGCATTGTTGGCCGACTCGGGAGCCGCCACACCGCGGATGTTGCCCTGACCGAAAGGGACTTCGCCCGGCTGGAGCTTTGTCTTCTTCTCGACCGTGTAAGCCGCAAAAGCGGCCAGCAACGCACCGCCACCGGGCAGGATGCCGAGGGCGGCACCCAGCGCCGTGCCGCGCAGCACGGCAGGGATCATGCGCTTGAAGTCTTCCTTGGTCGGGAACAGGCCCTCGACCTTGGCAGTGAACACCTCGCGCTCATCGTCGGGGCGCGACAGGTTGGCAATGATTTCGCCGTAGCCAAACACACCCATGGCGATGGTCACAAAGCCAATGCCGTCTGTCAGTTCAGGAATGTCAAAGCTGAAGCGGGCCACCCCCGAGTTCACGTCGGTACCCACCAGGCCCATCAGCAGACCCAGCACGATCATTCCGACGGCCTTGAGCAGCGAGCCCGAAGCCAGCACCACGGCGCCGATCAAGCCCAGCACCATGAGCGAGAAGTATTCGGCAGGGCCGAACTTGAACGCGACTTCCGTCAGCGGAGGCGCAAACGCCGCCAGGATCAGCGTACCCACGCAGCCAGCAAAGAACGAACCCAGGCCTGCAGCGGCCAGTGCCGGACCAGCCCGGCCCTTGCGAGCCATCTGGTAGCCGTCGATCACGGTCACCACCGACGATGATTCGCCTGGCAGGTTCACCAGAATGGCGGTGGTGGAACCACCATACTGGGCCCCGTAATAGATGCCGGCCAGCATGATCAGCGCGGCCACCGGTGGCAGCGCGTAGGTGGCGGGCAACAGCATGGCGATGGTGGCCACAGGGCCGATGCCCGGCAGCACTCCGATCAGCGTACCCAGCAGGCAGCCAACAAAACAGTAGATCAGGTTCTGGAACGTGAACGCGACGCCAAAACCGAGAGCGAGGTTGTCAAACAAATCCATGGTCGGTGCTCCTGCTCAACCCGTGATGAAACTGGGCCACACGGGGAACTGCAGCTTGAGCGCCCACACGAATGCCACGTAACTGCCAATGGCCAGCACGGTGGCCAGCACGAACACACCCTTGGCGTTGAACTCGTTGCCGGCCAGACTGGCGATGAACGTCAGCGCGTAGATGCCGACGATGAGGCCCATGGCCGGGATGCCCAGGCTGGGCAGGCCACCGAGCAGGATGCCGAATGCGAAGTTGGCTGCCAGGATGAAGAACAGCGGCTTCCAGGCCCACTTGCCGATCTTGTCGCCGTCCTGCGTTTCCACCGTCATCGCCTTGAAGGTAATCACGCTGCCAATGACGGCAAGCAAGATACCCAGCAGCAGCGGGAAGTAACCCGGGCCCATGCGCGCGCCTGTGCCGACGTTGTAGGTGGTCGCTCCCCATGCAAACGCGACCCCGACACCCATGAACATGAGGCCGGAAAAGAAGTCTTTTTGACTTTTGATTTTCACGAACTGTCTCCTTCGACGGAATTCTCGACAGCGCGATTGTGGGGGCGTAGCCCCTTGTCGCAGATGTGGATTCCACCTACTTCTGGTTGCGCGTTACGGGGCGGACACCGATGTCGCCGTGTCGCAAAAGTGACAAGCGCAACCCGCGGACTATTCCAGCGGCGGAGTGGCCGCCACCACCTCTTCCAGCGTGGTCAGGCCCTCGGCCACACGCAGGGCACCCGCCAGTCGCAGCGGGCGCATTCCATCCTGCACGGCCTGGCGGCGCAGCATGTCGATGGAAGGCGCCTGCGTGATCTTGTCCTTGAGCGCCTCGCTCACCGTCAGCAGTTCGTACAGGCCCATGCGCCCCCTGAAACCGCTCATGCGGCAATCCACGCATCCCACCGGCTTGAAGGGCTGGTAGGTGCCATTGATCTTCCAGGGCTTGACGACTTCTGCCAACGTCTCACGCGCAGTGGCTTCGTCTTTTTGCTTGCACTGCTTGCACAGGGTGCGCACGAGCCGCTGCGCAAGCACACCCAGCAACGTGGCATTGATCAGGTACGACGGCACCCCCAGCTCCATCATGCGGGTGATGGCAGACGGTGCATCGTTGGTGTGCAGCGTGGAGAACACCAGGTGCCCGGTCAGCGCCGCCTGGATCGCCATCTCCGCGGTTTCCAGGTCGCGGATCTCACCGACCATGATGATGTCCGGGTCCTGGCGCATGAGCGCCCGCAGGCCTTCGGCAAAGTTGAAGTCCAGCTGCGGCTGTACCTGCGTCTGGTTGAAGCTGGGCTCGATCATCTCGATCGGGTCCTCGACTGTGCTGACGTTGACCTCTTCGGTGGCCACGCGCTTCAGGGTGGAATAAAGGGTGGTGGTTTTTCCCGACCCGGTGGGCCCGGTCACCAGGATGATGCCGTGCGGCCGCTTGACCAGCGTCTCCCACCGCAGCGCATCGTGCTGCGAAAAGCCCAGTGCGTCGAGGTCCTTGACGGCGTTGTCGGGGTCGAAGATGCGCATCACCATCTTCTCGCCGAACGCCGTGGGCAGCGTGGACAGGCGCATTTCGACCTCGTCACCGCGCTGGTTGCGCGTCTTGATGCGGCCGTCCTGCGGACGCCGCTTTTCCACCACATCAATGCGGCCCAGCAACTTGATGCGCGAAACCATTGCGTTGTGCACACCCATGGGCATCTGGTAGACCGGGTGCAGCACGCCATCGATACGAAAACGGATCACACCCTGCTCGCGGCGCGGCTCCAGATGAATATCGCTCGCGCGCTGGTCGAACGCATACTGCCAAAGCCAGTCCACCACCTTGACCACGCCCTGGTCGTTCGCGTCGAGCTGCTTGTTGGTCTTGCCCAGCTCCACCAGCTGCTCAAAGCTGCTGCCCCCGGCGTTGCCGCCCGCCTTCTGCGCAGCACGCACCGACTTGGCCAGGGCAAAGAACTCGGCGGTGAAACGGTGGATATCCTGAGGATTTGCCACGACGCGGCGTACGGTGCGGCGCGACTGCCGCTCGACCTCTGCCACCCAGTCGTCAATGAACGGCTCAGCCGTGGCCACCACGACTTCCTTGGACGTCACCTGCACGGGCAGCACCTTGTGCCGCTCGGCATAGGTCGCGCTCATGGTATCGGCCACACGGCCCACATCGACCTTGAGCGGATCGATGCGCAGGTACTGCAGGCCGGCACGGCGCGCCAGGTATTCGGCCAGCGCCTCGATGTCCAGGGGCTTGCCATCGCTGGCGCGTGCCATCGCCACGTTGGCCAGGCGCACCAGCGCATGCTGCGAGCTTTCGGCCTGCGAGCACCGTGCGACCGTGCGTTGCGCCTCCTCGCGCGAAATCACATTGTCGTCACTGAGCCACTGGACCATGAGCCGCCAGTCCACCGGGCCGATGTGCACCGGTGTTGCGTTTCGCTCAGGCTTTGCCGTGGGGTTTGTCATCTGTCGGGGCTTTCAAGGGCTGGGCGCTGGCGGGGCCGTCAGGCGGCTACGGGCTTGAACACACGCAGCCACTTGCGCGCAGGCAAGCCCCAGCGGTCTTCGATGGTCTCGGCCCGCTGCGCGAGTTCATCGCGCTTGGGGCGGGCAGGTGTACGCTGGGCCAGCACGACCGTGTTGCCCTCGCGGGTGGGCTTGAAAGCCCAGAGCGCATCGCGGCCAAACGCATCGGCCATGCTCTGGAGGCTGCGCTCGTAGCTCGAAGCCCGGCCAAACAGGTTCACGGTCATGCAGCCGGTGTCGGTCAGCAGCGCACGGCAGTCGGCATAAAAATCAGCGCTGTCCAGCACGGGCGCGGCCGCTTCGTGGTCATACAGGTCTACCGCCAGGGCATCCACCGTGCCCAGCCACATGGGGTTGCGGATCTCCTGGGCGGCATCGGCCAGCACCACGCGCAGCTTGGCGCCGTCTTGCGGCAGCTTGAACCATTGGCGGCACACCGCCACCACTTGCGGGTTCAGCTCGATGGCCGTGGTGCATACGCGCAGCTTCTTGTAGCAAAACTTGGTGATCGCGGCCGATCCAAGGCCCAGTTGCATCGCGTGGCCCTTGGACACCTTGGCCGGATCGGCAAACAGCAGCCAGGCCATCATGCGCTGCACGTATTCCAGTTCGATCTCGAAAGGCTCGGCCACCAGCATCGAGCCCTGAATCCAGGGTGTGCCAAGGTGCAGATAGCGCACTTCTCCATCGTCCGACACGCTGACTTCGGGCAGCTCTTGCGCGGCGGTTGTTTTCTTTCGGGTCATTCAGGGCCTGTTCACATGTTTTCTCTCGGAAATGTCTGACACTCAACAGGACGAAGCGTCACACCAGTCCGTATCGCGCAAGGCATTCCTTCCAGGCGTCGAATTTACGCGCAAAGCTGATCGCCGCATTGGCCGGGCTCGTCGATGGCAGCCTGACGGACCCGATCTGGCCTGCTGCCGGTACGCGGGCGCTGGTGGCCAGGCTGTCGCGCACGGCGGCGTGATGCCGCCAGCTCTCGCCGCCGTTATGGGCGACTGCCGCAAGGGCCGGGCAGGCCTCCAGGAGCCCGCCGAAGTCGTTGACCTGCGCGTCGCGGATAGCCGAGTCGAGACTGCCTTCGCGCAGACAGCTTCCGTACACATCCCACACGCCCAGCCTGCGCGCCAGCAACCACTCGCAGCGCGCGGCGTACGCCCCAGGCTCCTGGGGCAAAGGATGCTGCGGCCAGACCGCCGAGAGGATGCGCCAGAACTGGTTCTGGGGATGCCCGTAGTACTGCTGCAGCCTGAGCGATGCAGCCCCCGGGAAACTGCCGAGGACCAGGACCACCGTCTGCGGCGAGACCACCGGTGGCAGCCCAGTGAGCCGTAGCGGCGGGCCGGCCTGCCCTTCGTGGCGCTGACGCATCACGCCGCCCGCCAGTCACACACGATTCCGTTACAGGCGGTATGCCGGTCCGTATGCCCCGTCATGCGACCACCACAGCGCCAGGTAAGGCGTCGGCCTGCGGCTCCACCAACGCCGCAAGCCTGGGCAGTGCTACCAGCGAATTGCGCCAGACCTGCAACGCCCAGTCATGAGCCGCCACGCCGCGCAGTGCTGCGACCTGCGCGCTGATGCGCGGCAGTTCACCCGGGGCATTGCGGCCCTGCGGCTGGCCGGCCGCGCGCTGCGCCGCGGTGACGTACAGCCAGTGCGGCTGTATATCAGGGGCATCGGTTTCCATCACCAGTGACTCAGCGGGCAAAAGCGCCGCCAGCCGACGCAACTGCAGGGCACGCTCATGTGTGACTGCACCACCAAAACCGAGCTTGAAGCCCAGCCCGATGAACGCTTCGGCCTGCTGCACGCTGCCATTGAAGGCATGGGCAATGCCGCCACGCACCGGCAGATCCCGCAGCCCCTTGAGCAGCCGGTCGGCTGACCGGCGCACGTGCACGATGACCGGGAGGTCGAACTGCCGGGCCAGCCGCAGCTGCGCGCGGTAGAACATTTCCTGCCGCTCCATGTCGAGGCCCGGCACAAACCCGTCGAGCCCGATCTCGCCCACGGCGACCAGGCGGGGATCGGCCGCGTGCTGCTGCAATGCCTGCGCCAGCAGATCGATGTCGCCCTCAGCCGCGCGGCCTGTAAACAGGGGGTGGATGCCCAGGGCGTAGCTGTCCCCATGACGGTGAGCCAGTTGCCGCACGGCATCCCAGTTTGCCCGCTCGACAGCGGGCAGCACACAGTGCACAACGCCGCGTGCAGCAGCGTCGCGGCGCACGTCGTCCCGGTCGGGGTCGAACTCGGATGCGTCGAGATGGCAATGTGTATCGATCCACAAGGAGGTCATTCAGGAATGATGCCTGATGAAAGCCTGCACCGTGCATGCGCCAGTGATCCGTGCTACCGTAAAAACTTCGCGCCCGACAGTGGCG